>JAAYAK010000017.1 GCA_012719415.1 Syntrophorhabdus sp. | reverse complement strand
CTCACACGGAGCTCATAAAGCTTGCCTACAGCGATTTCTATCGTCTTGTCATGCCGAAAACGGGGAGGTTCACGTCGCGGGGGGGCCCGTAAAGAAACGGGGCCGCGGGTATGGTGCATTGAGATGAAAAGTTCGACACGGCAGGGAAAGGGTACATGGGCGAATACCTCAACGTAAGGACCCTTGCCTTCATGTCCGCCGTCGTCAGCGCCATCCTTTGTGTTCCCATGGGATACATCTATGTTGCTCGCAGGACATATCCCGGTTTTGGGTCGTGGCTGTGCGGTGTATCTTTCCATACGGCGGGGATGCTGCTTCTGGCCTTGAGGGGTCATATACCGGATGTCCTGTCCGTTATCGGAGCAAACCTGTTCATTGCCCTCTACCTTGTTCTTCTGACGCGCGGCGTCACGGCCTTTGTCGGCGGGGCTCAAAGGACATGGGTTCAGGTGATATCGATGGCATTCCTTCTGGTCACGTCGTTGTACTTCACCTACGTAATTCCCAGCGTGAGCATCCGCATCGTGATATTCTCGGCCGTCATGATCCCCTACGGCATCTGGGTAGGCTGGATCGTAACGAGACGGGTGCCCGTCCTCCTGCACAGCATGAACTGGTTCCTGACCGTGGCCGTGGGCGCCTTCGTATGCTGGCTGATCGTGCGGATAGTCCTTACGCTGCTATTTGAGCGGGCCATGGACGAACTGATGTCGCCGTCCCTCGTCCAGGGGGTGAGTCTTGTCATTTTCACCACATTGAATGTCCTGTCCATCCTCGGCCTGATCACCCTGAACTTTCAGAGAGTGGAGGACGATCTCCTGAGGTCTGTCGATGAGATCAAGACACTGAGAGGCATCATTCCCATATGCTCGTCATGCAAGAAGATCAGGGACGACCAGGGTTACTGGAAACAGCTGGAAGCATACATGAAGGACCACGCGGACATCACGTTCAGCCACGGGATCTGCCCGGAATGCATGGAAAAACTGTATTCCACCCTCAAGACCGGAGAGAAGGACCGTGCGGGCGAGAGTGGGGAATCATCGCACGACGGATAGTCCTCCGCTGTGACGGCCCTGTCGTCAATGATCCCACGAAGAATATGAACTTCATTGCCCAACCGTGCTATGCTGTGGTTGATCGTTGTCTCCGGGGCGAGGGATTGCCTGACCGAGAAGGACCAGAAAGGAAGAAAGATGCACGACCGCAAATCTCCCTCTGTTTATGATGCGCTCTTCAGGCCGCAAAGCATCGCCATCGTGGGAGGAAGCGAGAGCCTTACGAAGCCCGGCGGGAAGGTCCTCGCCAATATTGTTGACCATCGTTACCGGGGGACGCTCTGGGTCGTGAACCCTGGCGGAAGGGTGAAGGGTCTTCCCACCTTTGCCTCGGTGCCGGACCTTCCCGGTCCGCCGGAGCTTGGCATCATTGCCATTCCCGCCACCCTGGTGGCGGGGGCGCTCGAAGAGCTCGGCCGCAAGGGGACAAAAGCCGTTGTCATCCTGTCGGCCGGTTTCGGCGAGAAAGGAGAGGAGGGCAGGCGGGAGGAGAGGCGCCTGCTGGCCATTGCCGAGGGGTTTGGGATGACCATCATCGGTCCCAACTGTTCGGGGTTCATGACGTCCCATTACAGCGGGAAGTTTGCAGGCATCATCCCCGAGCTGAAGCCGCGGACCATCGACTTCATCAGCGGGTCAGGAGCCACGGTCGACCTCGTCATGGAGCAGGCGGTCCTCAGGGGCCTTGCCTTCTGCAACGTCGTCAACGTGGGGAATTCGATACAGACGGGTGTGGAGGACCTCATCGCCCTCTATGACGAAAACTACGATATCGAGGGGTCTCCCATCCTGATGCTCTACCTTGAGTCCTTGAAGAAACCGGCGGTCCTCCTCAGGCACGCGCGCAGCCTGACACGGAAAGGGTGCACCAT
>JAAYAK010000016.1 GCA_012719415.1 Syntrophorhabdus sp. | reverse complement strand
CGTCTGTTTCTCCTGCTTCCCCCATTTCCACGACAAGGAAAAGGCCCTGGCGACGCTCTGCCGTATCTTGAAGCCCGGCGGCCACCTCATCGTGTCCCATTTCAGCTCCGCGGAGGGGATCAACAAACACCACGAATCCTGTCACGCCGTGATGCACGACCATCTCCCCGACGAAGGGTCGATGCGCGGCCTGCTCACCAACGCGGGCCTCACCATAACAGACTTCATGGACGAAGAAGGCTTCTACTATATCTCTTCCACCTTATCCGGCCCAGCGTTCTGACATATGTCGTCGGCAACGGGCGGACGGGACGGAGTGTCTGCATCATTTTGGTCATTGGTCATTGTCTGTTTATCTGGTCATTGGAATTTGGTCAATTGGTCATTATCCTCGACAGCCGTGATCCATCACCCCTCTTCTTTCCCATAAGCGAACAGGATCGCCACGGAATAAGGTTGAAGCCGGTATGTTTCCCCCGCTATCAGGGGCGCCCGGTCCCAGGGGCAGAAGTCGTCAGGGGATTCGAGGGATGTGTCGATCAGCCGGTGCCAGGGGCCCCGGGCCTCCCCCGCGGGCGGCAGTTCGAACTCGAGGGGCTCCCAGTAACTGCTGAGCATCACGTGGAACACGAGGCCCTCCTCGACCTCGAGGGCCACCGCAAGACTGTGCGAATGGTCGGCCCAGTCGGGCTCACCGAGCCTCACCCCGTGCCAGGACATGCGGG
Source organism: Syntrophorhabdus sp. (assembly GCA_012719415.1). Classification (NCBI taxonomy): domain Bacteria; kingdom Pseudomonadati; phylum Thermodesulfobacteriota; class Syntrophorhabdia; order Syntrophorhabdales; family Syntrophorhabdaceae; genus Syntrophorhabdus; species Syntrophorhabdus sp. The sequence goes on along the minus strand of JAAYAK010000016.1, from coordinate 14,858 downwards.
CGTGGTGAAGCATCTCGTTGAGGGTCATCGACCGCTCGCCCTTTTGGTACCTCCGGGAGAGCCGGAGCCCTATGAGGCTCTTCGTGAAGCGGTGCATGTCCCCGTGGCGGGCAAGCATCGACCAGTCGAACCAGTTCGTCTCGTTGTCCTGGCAGTAGGCGTTGTTGTTCCCGTACCGGGTGAGCCGCACCTCGTCGCCCATGGAGAGCATCGGTGTGCCCACCGAGGTCAGGGTGATGGTCATAAAATTCCTTACCTGGCGGTTGCGAAGCGCCTCGATGGCAGGGTCGTCGGTGGGGCCCTCGACGCCGCAGTTCCAGCTCAGGTTGTAGTCCGTACCGTCCTTGTTGTCCTCTCCGTTCACCTCGTTGTGCTTGCGGTTATAGGAAACGAGGTCGTTCAAGGTGAACCCGTCGTGACAGGTCACGAAGTTGACGCTCTGTTCAGGCTCGCGCTCCCGCGCGCCGTAAATATCCGGGCTTCCCATCAGGCGCTGGGCGAGCCTCGTGACGGTCCCGTCCTCGCCCCTCATGAAGGCCCGCACGTCGTCCCGGAACTTGCCGTTCCATTCCTTCCAGTTGTCCCCGACAAAGCGGCCCACCTGGTACAAACCCGCCGCGTCCCACGCCTCGGCGATGAGCTTGACCCCTGCGAGGACGGGATCGGACTCGATGTCCCACAGCACGGGCGGGTTCTCCATCGGCCTGCCCGATTCGTCACGGGAAAGGATGGATGCCAGATCGAAGCGGAAGCCGTCCACGTGCATCTTCTCCACCCAGAAATGGAGGCTGTCGATGATCATCCTGCGGACGATGGGCTGATTGGCGTTCAGTGTGTTGCCCGTCCCCGTGTAGTTCGCGAAGCGCGCCCTGTCGTTGTCGAGGACGTAGTAGATATCGTTCCCGAAACCCCGGAAAGAGACGGTCGGGCCCGTGTGGTCCCCTTCGGTCGTGTGATTGTAGACAACATCGAGAATGACCTCGATACCGGCCCTGTGGAGGGCCTTCACCATGTCGCGGAATTCGCCCAGGGGGCCGAGGTGGTCCTTCCGGGAGCTGTACCGGCTGTGGGGAGCGAAGAAGGACACGGGGGCATACCCCCAGTAGTTCGTCCTGCCGGGGGGAGCGTCCTGCTCATCAAACTGGAAGACGGGCATGAGCTCGATAGCCGTGATGCCGAGGTCCACGAGATAGGGGATCTTCTCTATCAGCCCCGCGTAGGTGCCGCGTTTCTCCGGCGTAACCCCGGAATTGGGGTTCTTCGTGAGACCCGCGACGTGCGCCTCGTAGATCACCGTCGTCGCGAAGGGGCGCGTCAGGAGCCCGTCCCCCTCCCAGTCGTAGTCATCGAGGTCGGCCACCACGCTCTTCATGGCCGTCGCCGTGTTGTCGCCTGGCTGCGACGCCGCCATGCGGCTGTATCCGTGAGGGACGGCCACCGCCTTTCCATAGGGGTCGAGAAGGACCTTGGCGGCATCGAACCTCTGGCCTTTCTCGGGCGCGAAGGGACCGTGGACCCGCCACCCGTAGATCTGTCCCGGCCTGAGACCGGGAACGAAGACATGCCAGTAGTGATAGGTGCGGTCCTCCCCGCGGTCGAGCCTGATCACGCGCGCCGGTATCGCGTCATCGACGTGATCGAAGAGGAGCAGTTCCACCGCGTCGGCGTTCCTCGAAAAGACGCTGAAGTTCACCCCGTTGCCATACACGGTGGGGCCGAGGGGGAAACAGGTGCTGTCGGAACGGTCCATCGTCCTCCTGAAAGACAGTCTCTATGGTAGCACCTATTCGGACCATCGTCAAAAGGAAAGCCCCTGCGGATATTTCGCTTCTTTTGCGGACCGTCCCGTGATATTGTGATGACGATACGATATGGTGGAGGGAGCAGACACGGTACAGCACGTACTTCCAGGGCCGCCATGAACGACAAAACGAGTTCCCGAAATTTACGACCGACGAAATTCGGCACCTTCGGAGGCGTCTTCACGCCCAGTCTTCTGACCATCCTGGGCGTGATCATGTTCCTGCGCTTTTCCACCGTCGTCGGTTACGCGGGATTGTGGAACGCCCTTATGATACTCGGGGGCGGAACGGCTATCTCGCTCATTACAGGCTTATCCATCGCTAGCGTTGCCACGAACATGCGCGTCAGGGGAGGCGGCGCGTACTATCTCATCAGCCGCAGCCTGGGCGCGGAGTTCGGCGGAGTCATCGCAATCTTCTTCTTCATCGCCCAGGCCATAGCAGTGACCCTCTACATCGTTGGTTTCACCGAGGCCATCCTGTCCTTTCTGCCGGGCACGGCACTCTCCCCCGGCACGATCGGCACGATCACGAACATCGCCGTCTTCCTCTGCGTCTACATCGGTGCCGGATGGACCATTCGCGTCCAGTACGTCATCCTTGCGGTTCTCTTCCTCTCAGTTTTGTCTTTCTTCATAGGGGCGGGGGCCACTTTCTCGCCCCAGATCCTTCGCGCCAACCTCGATCCGCAATGGGCAGGAGACCATTCCCTGTTCACCGTCTTCGCCCTCTTCTTCCCGGCCGTCACCGGTATCATGGCCGGGGTCAACATGTCCGGCGACCTTAACGACCCTGGCCGGTCGATACCGAGAGGCACCCTCGCCGCCATCGGCGTCTCAACGCTTATCTATGCCGTCATGACGGTCCTCCTTGCCGGCGGTGTCCAGCGCGCCGAATTGCTCGGTCCGGGATTCGTGGTAAAAGACCATGCCTTTTCTCCCGTCCTCATCTACGCCGGTGTGATCTCTGCCACGCTGTCCTCGGCCCTCGGCAGCATGATGGGGGCACCGCGCATCCTGCAGGCGCTGGCCCGTGACGACATTTTCCGAGGCCTGCGCTGGTTCGCACGAGGAAGCGGACCCTCCGCCGAACCCCGGCGAGCCATCATCATCACCGCCGTTATTGCCCAGATCGGCATCCTCGCCGGCGACCTCGACACCGTTGCCCCCGTCATCACGATGTTCTTCCTCATGACCTATGCCACCGTGAACCTGGCGTGTTTTTTCGAAGGCCGGTCCAACAACCCCAGCTTCCGACCCACTTTCCGCTTCAACCACTGGTCCGTGGCACTTCTCGGGGCCCTGGGGTGCTTCGGTGTCATGTTCCTGATCAATACCATTTGGGCCTCCGTCGCCCTGATCCTGGGCGGGATCTTCTTTTTTCTCATAGCCCGCGCGGAGGTCAAGGTCAAATGGGGCGACCTGTACAGCGGCCTTGCCTACCAGGCCGCCCGCAGGGCACTTCTGCGCCTGGAGCGGGAACGCTACCATCCGAAGAACTGGCGCCCCTCCATACTCGCCTTGAGCGGCGGGGCCCATAACCGCCTTCACCTCGCCCAGTACGCCCGCTGGTGCACCGCCAACAGCGGGATCGTCTCCATCGCCCAACTTATCCGCGGCAACCTCAGCGATCTTGTCGACCATCGACGCGAAGCTGAGACCATCCTCCGCAGGTTCATCCTCAAGGAACGCATTCCCGCCTTCCCCGTCGTCATCGTGGAGGAAAACATCCACGCCGCTATCAAGGCCCTTCTTCAATGCCAGGGGATCGGTGGCATGCGGCCGAACACCGTCTTGCTCGGGATGAGCCGGGACCCCGAAAAGGCCGATGTCTTTTACGAGACGATCAACACCGTGAAGGAGATGGGCCGCAGCCTCATTATCGTGGCAAGCCACCTGGGGCAGGAGATCGTCGACGTCCCCGAGGGTGCCATCAACATATGGTGGGACTCTTCCGGGAACGTCGAACTGATGCTTCTTCTCGCCTTCATGATGACGAGGAACCGCGAGTGGTCGGATCATACCATCCGCATCATCCGCCCCGTATCGCCGAAAGCCGACCTGGACAACATCACAAGAGAAATGCGCGAGATGCTCTCACGCGCCAGGATCGACGCGGAGATCGTGATCGTACCGACCCAGGACCCGCTGGACGGGGTAAGAAAGAACATGCAGTCCTCCGCGGTCCTTTTCGTCGGCTTCGACCCCGCAATGGTAAACACCGGAGAGAGAGGTCTTGCCCGCACCCAGGCCATACTCGACCTGCCCGGTGATACTGTCTTCGTCTACAACGCCGGCGATGTCTCGATCGAGGCCTGAGAAAAAACACGGGCCCGGCTCCGGGATCGTTTCCGGGGCCGGGCCATCCACGTGTGCGGCAGGAGGGTTGGGGACCTCAAGCTCCATGGTCAGGGGTTATTGCCGCTGCCGGTTGTTCGCCATCAGGATCACGAGGGGGATCCCCATCACGCCGATACCGAGGACAATGGAGACAATATCGAAGAAATGCATATGCCTCACCTCCCTTCTTCTCTCGATCATAGACAAAGGCGGGGATCCCTTCCACTAACCGGTTTATACAGTAAGCCCGTCGACTGTGTTAAGCTGTTAACATTACCGGACCCCGTCAGGGGATAGACTTGGAGGAAGAGGGTCCGAGAAAAGGGGGGCACATGGAGGGGAGAGAAGGCGCTCCGGATTCACCTTACCTGACCGACAACCTGAAGGATTACCCGGTGGAGCTCAACCTGCTCTACGAAAACTCGACGAAACGGTCCTGCGCCGCCGGGGAGATGATCTATATCCAGAGTGAGGCGAGTAGACCCGAGTTCTATCTCATTGAAGAGGGCAGGGTCAAGATAGCGCTCCTCAGCAAAGACGGGTCCGAAAGGACCGTCATCATCCAGGAGCGGAACACCCTCTTCGGCTATGCCGCCGCTTTTGACGGCCATCCCCATTTCCACACGGCGACCGCGCTGGAGCCGACGGAGCTGCGCGTGGTCCCCATCGCCACCTTTCTTGCCCTCAACGACAGGCATCCGAGGTTGTCCGCCGTCATCATCGCCGCCTTTGCCAGGGTGACGAGGATGCTGATACTCCAGATAGAGAACGACTCCTTCATGGACGCCCGCCGGCGGGTCGCTCACATGCTCTGCAAGCTCGCTTCGGAGGTGGGCCAGACAACACCGAGGGGCATCCTCATCGCGAAGAAGGTGACCCAGGAGGATTTAGGCAACCTGACGGGCCTCTCGCGTGTTTCGGTCTCCCTCGCCCTCAACCACTTCGAGGAACAGGACCTCCTCAGAAAGAAGAGGAACATGATCGAGATCTTCAACGTGGAGAAACTGCGGACCGTGGCGGGACTATCGTGAGGGAACCCTCGGGCCTCGCCGGGACCTTGCCTGGCGGTCAGCCTTCCTCGCAGGTGTCGCAGATGTTCCTGCACCCCGTGAAAAGACCTTCTTTCCCCTTCAGGAGCTGGGACTCAAAAACGTAACCCTCACCCAGGGTCGAGTGGGTATAGGCGATCCGTATGGGTTTCGCCCTCTCGAAGAGTCTCTTTTCAACGAGGAACGTGACGCCCCTGTCCGTCAGGACCTCATCGTCCTCCTTCTGGTCATCCATGGCCATCACGAGATACAACCCTCTCCATCCCCCTTCAGTCGTCAGTATCCTGATGGGCTTCGGGTTCTCCTGTTCCTTGAGGAACTGCTTGATCCTGTCAGATGCCTCCTGGCTCACTTCAAACATGGGGACCTCCTCATCTATGTACGCTCAAACCTTCCGTCCCGAAACGACGGGACCCTCCGCGCGCGGATGCCGGTACTTCTTTCATGATATTGTCTGGCAAATGTGAAACTAATTCAAGACAAAAGACGTGACTCCGCTCACTCTTCGATCCGCCTTTTCAGTTCCTTGCTTTCTCCCGGCTCGGAAGGAAACAGGGCACCGACGGCCCGCACGTCTCCCCTGCGAAGAGAGTAAAGATAAAAGGGTATGCCCGACGCCGTGATCGCGATACCGGCAAGGGACCGGACGGGACTGGACAGGAAGATCTGGATGGCGATCGAGAAGTAGACGGCCACGAAGAGGAGCGGGACAAGAGGATACCCCCATGTCCTGTAAGGTCTTTCGATGGAAGGCTTCTTCCGGCGCAGGACCACATGCGCCAGACCCGATCCTGTGGAGGAAAGGAGCATGATGAAGACAACGGCGCCGAGCAGGTTTTCGAAGGTATCAGCCACAACGTAAAGGCAGGCCAATGCCGCCTGGACAATTAGGCCCGCGTGAGGAGTGCCGAACCGGGCGTGAAGCCTTTCCAAGTGGCGATGGAAGTGGCCGTCCCTGGCGATCGCGTAAGAGAGGCGCGCGCCGGCAAGGATGGTGGCGTTTATGCTCGCGGCGACCGCCAGCATGATCGCCAGGGTAAGGCCCCTCACAAACCCTTTGCTCAGGAGACGTTCCCCCACCACCTGTCCCACGTTGACAACCCCCTTGAGGCTCTCGACGGGCATTGCGTAAAGATAGACCGTGTTGATCGCCACATACAGCGCGGTGACCATGGCCGTCCCCAGGATGAGGGACAGGGGAAGGTTGCGTTCCGGGCGCTTCACTTCGTCCCCTATATACGCCGTGACAAACCACCCGCTGTAGGAGAAGATCACCGCGATCATGGCAGGGCCGAGAAAGCTCGATCCGGGTATCGCCGTTGCCATGCCTGCGGAGAAATTGCCCCAGTCACCCCTTCCCGACGCAAACCCCCCGACTATGAAAACCGCCAGTATGGCGAGGCTCCCCATCGTCCAGAGGTTCTGGGTGGTGCCACTCAGCCGGACGCCCCTGTAATTTATGGCGGAAAAGAGCATGACGACGGCCAGGGCAATCAGTTTTTCAGCTGCAGTGCCTGAATAGCCACAGAAGCCGGTCAGATATTTGGCAAAAGCGATCGCCAGAACGGCAACGGACCCGGGATTTATTATCCAAAAACATACCCAGCCCAGGAGGAAACCTGCCCACGAACCGTACGCTGCCTTCAAAAAGAGATAATCCCCGCCCGAGCGGGGGAACATGCCCGCCAGCTCCGCGTAGGTGAGGGCGCCGCAGAGCGTGAGAAACCCGCCGACCACCCATATGCCCGTGAAGAGCCATGGGTTGGTCAGCTCCCCGGCGAGAAACCCCGCCGTGGTGAATATGCCCGCACCCACCATGTTGCCCACCACGAGCATGATGGCGTCAAAAAGGTTCAGTTTTCTCTGAAACGACAAACATCACCTCATTCCTTTTGCTGCACGACGGTCCCTCCGTGCCTGCTCGGACTGCTATTCCGCGCTCCCGGAGACCTTTTTCCTGACGTCGATCCCGTATCTTTTGGTAAGGAAGTCACCGACATAAACGAGGTACAGGTCAAGTTTTTCTCCTGCTGTCTTTTCCTCGATCGAGGCGAGGGTTCCCAGGGTCACCTTCTCCTTGTCCTTGAAGCCGGCATTCGCGACTATGGCGACGGGCGTTTCCGGGGGATAGTAGGGTCTCAGTTTCCGCACGATCTCCGGAACGCTGGTGCGCATGGTGAAGAACACCATGGCATTCCCGCTTTCCGCCAGCTTTTCGATGTCGGCGCCATTGGTGAGTATGACCGAACGGGTCTTCACCCCCCAGGTCACCCCCTTCTTCAAGGCGGCGTTGGCCGCGTTGAAGCAACTGATACCCGGTATGATCTCAGGGTTCAAGTCCTCAAAGACCTCCATGAACCACATTTGCGGTCCATATATTGTCGGGTCTCCATGCTCCAGGATCGACACCGTTTTCCCTTCCCTGACCGCTTTGCGGATGATGCCGGAGATCCGCTCCACCTCCTTCGTCGCCTTCTCCGGGCTGCCCCGCTTCCCCATGAAGGTCTGGTGGACCCCAATGCCCATGCCATGGATCTCCTTCCCCTCGAGAAGATCGGGAAAGGTCTTCTTCATTCCCTCTCCACAAATGATGACGGCGGAGTTCTTGATGATGTTCATGGCCTTCACGGTGATATTGTCCGCATCACCGGTGCCGACGCTCACGAGATAGAGCCGGCCCCCGGCAGTCTTCCCGGAGCAGGCAAACACATACGATCCTGCCAATGAGATAAAAAGAAACATGAGGGCAGCACACAATGCCTGGGCTCTTATTATTGGCATGCCGTGCGCATTCCCTTCCCTGTCTTTCCCGTTTCTAAGCATGCAAGGCTCCTTTTTCCGTTTTATGATCTGTTGAATACGGACCCATACCGTATGGCATCCTCGGGGCATACATTGAGGCAGCGTCCGCAACTGAAGCAATCCGCCGGCATCTTCCTGCCTTGCACCCGGTCTGCCGCGGCGGGGAGAGGACATGCCCTCGCGCAGGCCCCGCACCGGGTGCACAGATCCCTGTCGATCCTCACGCGCGTTACGCTCACGCGCTCACATATCCACGAGACAAGACCGAAAGGACATGCGAGCTGACAGAAGGGACGGTACATGAAGAACGAACCGGCGAGGGTAGGAATGACCGCCATCAGGACGCCTGCGCCCTCGATATCCATATTGAAAAGATTGAAGGGGTTGATATAGTGGTAAAGGACGAACCCCTTCCGTCCCCCGACGACACCGAAGAGGAAAAGCAGTGTGAGCAGAAAGAAAAGTATCCGGACCGTGTTGGTCAGCGCAAAGGGGGCCCTCCATCTCTTTGCTCTCCGGAACAACGGGATGCTGTATATCAGCTCCTGCAGGGCCCCGAAAGGACAGGCCCAACCGCAGATGATCTTGTTGCCGACAACGGCGAGGGCCGCAAAGAACAGGAAGGCCGCCACCTTCAGCGCCGGATCGGGATAGAGGCCCACCATGGACTTGAACACCTTCACGATGCTCTCCATCGGATTGGGCGACTTCCCGAGGCAGAAACCGGCCGCGAGAACAGAGATCGTCAGAACGGCGATGCAGGGAAACCGGGGATACCGGACGTTCCTCTGTTCATTCCCGGTCCCGTCCGGCCGTCCGAGCACATTGAGGTAAACAAACCCGGCCAGCGCCAGGGCAAGGAAGATCCAGTATTTTCCCGTCCTGTCCCCGTGGGAAAGAAGGTGTACCGTTGCGTGCGAGAGCCGCTCCTGCGTTACCCCCAGCTGCCGGAGAGGCGTGTCCTTGGGAACACTCAAGGGGAGGTCGAGCTCGCGCGCAAGCGCTTTCCCCGTGACACCCAGACGGGGGGCGATCCGGCGTATGGGCATATCGACCGTGAAGTGCTCCCTGCCGTCCTCCTGCGATGCCGTGTCCATCAGGAGAGCGGGGGAGATCATGGCCACACAGGCGATCACGGTCAAAAGCAGGATGACCTTCTGCCTGCCGGACAACGACAAGAACCAGCGGTACGTGGTGACCATAAACGATTCCTCGCCTGCTCGTGAGCGGGGCATCGGACCTCGTTCGGGGCCGACGCCCGGCGTCCCCTATTCCCGGGGCGCCTTCTTCTGGCTGCTCTGCAGCATCTTTTCCTTTTGTCTCATCTTCTGGACGTTTCTGTCCTGCTCGCCGGGCCCGATCGTGCCCCACGTCATTATCTTGTATGGCCTCGGCTTGCCGAACATCTCCGTGGCAGGCTTGCCCGAGAATCCAAGGACCATGTTCTTCATGTGCCCGTGAAACCTTTTCCATTGATCCGGGGTAATGGTCTTTTCCTGCACTTTCTTCTTCAGGGAGAAGAAATCCTCGGGGAACAGCGCCTGGTTGAGCTGCACCTCGACGGTTTCACAGGTCGATTTTCTCGTTATGGTGAAGGCAAACCCCTCCCGTGCTTTTTCCATGCCCACCGGAACCGGTGTTTTCTGCAACGGGTTGTCTCCTTTCATAAAGAAATCGATGAAATCCCTCACACCGCCGGCAGGCGTTCTGGACACGATCAGAAGATCGTCTCTTTCCGGGATCTCTCCGGGAAAGAGGATCTCGATCCCGTATTGTGTCGCGCGATACGCGATGATGGCACCCGGGCACCGGTCTCCGTGGTACTTGAAGACCCGGTCAAGCGTTATGGTCCGCTCTTTTCCGTCAACGATCGTTCTTATGGGCCCGGCGGAGAGTTCTTTCGCCTTCACCCCTTGCTTATGATGGCACTCCATGCAATTGTCCGCCAGGGCAACCACCGGTAACAGACAGCCTGCAACAAAGAGAAACAGGCCCGCGAAACAGACTACACTTCCTTTCATGACAAACCTCCATCGCTCACACGTGTTGAGAAGAACGTGTTTACTCCCTTTGCCATCTCGCCATATCTTGAAGCACTTCCCCGCACCTTTGCTTCCGCACACATTCCGTGGACCGTGCGGCCTCGGTGTCCTTCCGTTACCAGAACTTGTATGCCAGCTCCACGCCGTATTGAAGACCGGGGTCATAGAAGGCGCCCGTGTTGTAGGTGGTCGTATAGTGTTTGTCGCCCAGGTTCCTGCCGTAGAGGGTGATCCGTGTGTCCCTGTCGAAGACCTTGAAATTGTATCGTATGTTGGCGTCGACCCTCGTATAGTCTCCAAGTTCGTAATACTCGGTCTTGCTGTAGGGACTCACGTACCGAAAGCTGAGGTTGAGATCGGCATTCTTGTACCTGTAGCTGAAGCGGCCGCTTGCAAGATGATGGGGTGTGCGGTTGTTGGTCTCGGTGTTGTCCGTCGTGACATGGCTGTACAGGAGGTGATACGTAAAAGCCTTCAATATGCTGCCGGAAACGCCGACCTCCAATCCTTTCGTCCGGACATCATCGGAGTCGACAAAGCTGACCTCTTCTCCCGTAACGGGGTCTATGTACGAGGATACGACGGCCCCTGTTGTGGGATCGACCCCCGTCGAGCTTACCTTCTGGTTCTTTGTGTCGTAGTAATAGAGTGTGAGCGACGGGTTGAAGGAAGGATGCAGATTGGCGAGGATGCCCGCCTCGTATCTCGACCGCCTCTCCGGCGGCAGCTTTGACCCGTCGGCGCTTAGCTGGTAAGGACTCATGGAGTTCTCGGAATAGGCATACCGTCCGGTCAGGGTGACCATGCGGTGCAGCTTGTACGACGTTCCCAGGGCATAGGTGAAGGTCTCCTTCGCCCATTCATTGATCGCGTAACCCGATTCGGGGTCGTTGTTGAAATGTTTCTTGTCCATCCTGATACCGCCGTCGATGGTCAGTTTGTCGCCAAGCATGCGGTATTCGTCCTGCACGAAGAGACTGTACATGTCCTCATCGGATCTCATGTCCCAGTAGGGGGGAAAACCGTCAGGGCTCACATACTGGAAATACTGACCTCCAAGCCTGAGGACGTTGTTGTGCGAGTTGATGACATGCCTGAGGCTGGCGCTCTGACCCCGGCTGTTCTGATCCCTTACGCTCGGTTTTCCGCCGACAAAACTGTCCTGCGTGCTGCTCACAAGGAGGCTGTTGTAAGCGTAACTGAATGTGGTGGTCTGGGTATCGCTCCAGGGCTTGTTGAGATTGACGGCGATCATGTCGGAGATCATGGGGTCTATTTCCCATTTCTGATTGCTGAGTTCCCCGACCGTTGACCAATCAAGATAGGTAATGGTTTTCTTGCCCACCTTCTTTTTCGCCGTTTTCGGCACGAGATTCTCGGCCCGCTGGAACTGTCTCATGCCCCTGCTTGAATAGTAGAACAGGTCACCGAAAAAGACCGGCGACGTGTACCCTCCCCTGAGAAGGACGGAGGTGTTCCGGCTCGCGTTGTACCAGTTCGTTTTCCCCTGGGTGCTTGTATGGGTGCCCGCTACCCGGTAATCGAACTTGCCGATCTTTGCCCCCTGATAGAGATGCTCTTTCTCGGTGTGAAAGCTTCCGTAGCTCACTATGGCCCCGCCTTCCACCTTCTGTGAGGCGCGTTTCGTCTTGATAACGATGAACCCCTGGTTGGAGGAGCCGCTGCTGGAACCGAAATTGGTGAGAGGGCCGAGCGAAAGGGCCGTGGCGTCCCGCACGACGGTGATGGACTCGATGGTATCCGTCGGAAGGGTGGCAAGGATCCGGTCGGCGCTGTTTATATAGACACCGTCAAGGATGATACCGTAATTGCCGTTCCCTCTCATGCTGAGAAGATTGAGTTTCATTCTCCCCTGAAATGTCACCTCCATTCCGGGCATCTGCTCCAGAACATCCCATATGGTCTCCGGATGGAGCGCTTCGATCTCCTCGGCGGTGATGACCTCCGTTGCCAGTTTGCTGCTCTCCGGCACCGCGTAAGGACTCGCCACCGGTTCCCCCACCTTTTTGTCGGTTACAGTCACCTCTTCGAGCCTGTGTGAACCCTTTTGCTCCGTCTTCTGTGCGCCTTTCTCTTCCGCGAGGACCGTTTGAAATACCAGGAACGTCCCCAGCGCCAACGCCAGCACCAACAATGAAAGTCTTCTACAGATCCAGATCATCGCTCCAGCCCCCTGCCAGATTCAGTCGTCACCCATCCCCGTTCCGAGGATCCGGTGTTCCGTCTTCGCAATCCCGGCCCCAATGCCCGACACCGTGCAACAGGCATCGAACCGGTCATGCCTCGACACTCTTTACGCACTTCTCCAACCGGTCTTCCCACTCACCGACCCCCCTGATGCACACGTAGATTGCAGAACTCTTTACCGATGGCTGGTATATCAACGAGCAAACCCTGTCCCTTGCTTAGCCGTTATATTATGGTCGATATACCGGTCGTTATATATCAAAAAGACTAACGTGGTGTCAAGGTATTTTTGCGGTCCGGCCCTGTTCCGTCTGGAGCCCTATCTTCTTGAATCCGGCACTGGTCAAAAGGTCGAGCACGTTGACACAGCTCTGCACCGTAATGTCCTGGTCGGCTTTGATGATGAGCGGTGTTTCCCGGGCCAGGTCTCTGACCCTTTCGGTGAGACCGGTAAGGGTCGTCATGGTGGATTCGAAGTAGATGACGTTGTTCCGGTCAATGGTTATCGTCGCCGTTTTCAATTGCACCTCCTTGTTCTGCTGGGAGGCCACGGGCAGACGGACGGGGATCGTGCCGCTCGCCACGAAGGTGGAGACCATAAGTACGATGGTCAGAAGGACAAGCATGATGTCGACGAGGGGTATGACGTTCATGTAATCAAAGCTTTTCTCTTCCATACTCCACCTCCCACTGGAGGATCCGCTCCTTTGCCGACTTCAGGAGGAAGTTGTAGAAGACGACCGCCGGTATGGCGACCACGAGCCCAGCGGCTGTGGCCTTGAGGGCAAGGGCGAGACCGGTCATGATCCTGCCCGAATCGACAAGCCCCTGCTGCCCGATGGTCGAGAAGGTGAGCATGATTCCCAGCACCGTGCCGAGGAGGCCCACGTAGGGCGCGTTGCTCCCTATGGTGGCGACGACATGGAGCCTCTTCATGAGCGCAAGCTCGAGCGCCTTCTTGTCCCTGTAGGCGGCGATCTCAACCTTCCTGTAGAAGCGCCTGCGCTCGATCGCCACGCCCACCGCTATGATGCTCATGAGAAGGAGCAGACCTATGATGCCGTAATCGATCGTGTAGCCAAGCCATTGCATGATGGATCTCCTTTCCCTCCGGTTGTTTTCTCCCGCTTCATTCCAGCCTGTACACAACAGGCATGATCAGTTCCGCCCGTGTGGGCGGTCGTGGAAATGGCTGGATCTCCCTGATCACGCTGAGCACCTGCCTGTCGAGGACCTCGTAGCCGGAGCTGGTCAATATCCTCGATCCTTCCACGCCACCGTTCTCCTTGATGACAAAGGCGACGACCACCCTTCCCTTCCATCCCATCTTCCTCGCTATATGGGGATACCTCAGGTGTTTCATGACGAGGTTCCGGATGTAAGCGAAATGCTTCGCAAGATACTGTTCGGCAAGGACATCGCGATCTCCCGAGCCGGTACCGTGTCCTCTGCCGGTGCCCCCGCCGCTTCCCCCCTTGCCTCCGGAACCGTACCCGAAACCACCGCCACCGGTACCGGCGAGGCCCTTCCCCTCGCGGTCCACCCCCTCAGAGGCAAGGTCAGATACGGATGATGCCACTGAACGCTCCTCGACCGCCCTGGTATCCGGGACTTCATTTTCCACATCGCCCCTCTTCACCACCCTGATCTGCCGTCTTTCTCTCTTTTCGGGTATTGCTTTCTTTTTGATCTTTGCCAGCGGAGCCGGCGTTTGCTGAGAACCCGGCATGCTGGAACCTCCCCCCTCATTACCCCCGGGGAGCTCCATGCTCAGGAAGACAACCGGTGGGGGAGGCGTTTCCTGGCCCAGGTGACCTATCAGGGCGACGGCACCACCCAGCACGAATGCGTGAATGGCCACCGAGATCACAAACTCTTTCCCTATTGACAGTCCCTCTCTTATCATGACCACCCTTGAAAACTCCGCAGACCCTCAACAACGCTCATCCGGGATACGCGAGCACAGGATGAACTCACAACTCATTGCCCCGGCCATCATCCTCCTCAACGCTTCGATTTGCCTGATTGAACTGTATGAACATCATCTCGGCTTTGATCCATCGTTGGTGTCATATTTATATAACGTGTGTTATATATCATGTCATATAACGATATGTCAAGCCATCCCGGGACATGGGTGGCTGCTTCCCTTTCGCACCTTCTCTTGACACTGGCCCTGACGCAGTAATAGTATTCTATGCACGGCAACCGGGGTAGCAGGTCACAAGGTTCGATGGACGAAAAAGAGATGGAAGATTCCGGCAGCTCAGAGAAAGCCTCCCTTCCCCGGCAGGGGCAGAGGGAAACGTACCGGTCCGGGTGCATGGTCTGCGGCGCGGACCTCGTCTATTCGGGAACGGACCGCGACGAGACGTGTCATTACTGTGGTCGCGTCATATCAACCAGCACCCGGTGCGTCAACGGTCATTTTGTCTGCAATTTCTGCCACTCCGCCGATGCCCTGGAGATCATCAAGACGGTCTGCCTGCACAGCGGCGAGACCGATCCCGTGGAGCTTATGCGGACCATCCGTTCCCACAGGCACTTCCCGCTCCACGGGCCGGAGCATCACTGCCTCGTCCCTGCCGTGATCCTCAGCGCGCTGAGGAACAGTGG
>JAAYAK010000015.1 GCA_012719415.1 Syntrophorhabdus sp. | reverse complement strand
GACCTGCGACCTGCGACAAAAAAAGGGCTCCGAGATCGGAGCCCTTTTTTGGCTATTTCTTGTTCTCTTAGTTCTTTTTCAGGTAATCAACGGCAAACTTGACCGCCTCGTCGCCGGGGAGGCCTTTGCCCTTGAGGGCCTTCGCGTGGTCGTCAAGAAGGGGCTTAACAGCCTTTGCCCACTTGGCGTCTTCGTCCTTGGAGAGGGTGATGACCTGGTTGCCCCTCTTCTTGGCGAAGTCGTAGCCTTCCTTATCGATCTCGTCCCAGACCTTACCCTGTTTCACGACCCATTCCTTGCTGACCGCTTCAAAGACCTTCTGGACGTCGGGAGGCAGGGCGTTCCATTTCGCCTTGTTCATGACGACGAACATACCGGTTGTGTAAGCGGAGCCGAAGTTCTGGGTTATGTACTTGACGACCTCGCCCCATTTCCAGCCCTGTGCCGCCTCGACGGGAGCCATGGCGCCATCGGCCACGCCGGTGCGGAGCGCATCATAGGTTTCCGGCATCGTCGTTCCCACGGGCGCCCCACCGAGCGCCTGGACGACCTTCGCCGCGAGACCGGTCGCGCGGACCTTCATACCCTTCATGTCGGCCATTGTCTTCACGGGCTTCTTGGAAAGAAGGACTCCGGGGCCATGGGCGTGAAGCCAGAGCACCTTGACGTCGGCAAGCTCTTTGGGATTGAACTTGGCATAGTAGGCGTTGATGAGGTTCGTTGCGGAAACGCCGTTCTTGTAGCCGAGAGGAAGGTCGATGACCTCCATCATGGGGAATTTGCCCCTGGTGTAGGCGAAGCAGCTCTCGCCGATGTCCGCGATACCCTTCACGACGTTGTCATAGGTCTGCGCCGCGGGGGTGAGGGTGCCGCCCGGGAAGTAGGTTATCTTGACCTTGCCTCCCGACCTCTTCTCGACCTCTTTGCACCACTGCTGCGCGATGATGCTGTTCTTGTGCGGCGCCGGGAAGAAGTTGGAGTAGTTAAGCGTGATGACCTTCTGGGCCGATGCCATTACGGGAAAGAAGGCAAGACAGGTTGCAGCGAAGAAAACGAAAAGCAAACACTTTACCCCGAAAAACCGTTTCATAAAACCCCTCCTGAAATGTGATTTTATCTCTTTATAGTAAACGGGGTACCGTTTGTCAACACAATTGCAAAAAAAACCAGGGCTGAGGAGCCCTGCGTTCGTTATAGTGAACAAAGATCATCTCACAAAACCCTGCAATATTATGGGATACAGACATATGTTCATTATGACAAAAAAATTAGCTTGACTTTTGAACAAGAATCCGCAATAATTTTGGCCTATAATGCTTTTCAGGCATTACCAAAAATCTTTCCCAGAGGTGTTGCCTATGGCCAAACACAAAATAGTATGTCCATTTTCCGGAAGAGCTTGCGTTGAGTGTGCCGTCTACCGTGGCCGGCACTACTATCTCTGTTACTCGGCTGCGTACAAGGGCAGTTCGTTTGATCCCGAACGGATCAAGGAGTTGAAGAAAGCAGAGACGAAAGAGGATAGCGGGAAGACCTTCGGCATGCCGGAATCCGTCGAGCTTGGCTCTCAGTGCATAAAGAATGTGGAGGAGTTCACGATCGAAATAGAGTTTTCCAACTGACGGAACAGGCCGAAGCGCCCCATGCGTTGTGTGAAAGAGAAGAACCAATAGAAAGGAGAGGATTATGATCAACGATTTTCATTATCTGAAACCTGCAAGCGTCAAGGAAGCGCTTGCCATGTATGCCGAACATGATGATTGCAAGATCATCTGCGGCGGCCAGTCCTTGCTCATCGTCTTGAGGCAGGGCATGCTTGCCCCCGAATACCTTATCGACATCAAACGCCTGGACGAGCTGAAGTACATCAAGTTCGACGATAAGGACGGGCTGAGACTGGGCGCTACAACAACCCACCGCGAGATCGAGAAGTCGGATGTCATAGCGAAGAAATATCCCGCTCTCGTTGCGATGGAGCAGAAGCTTGCATCGATCCAGACCCGCAACTGGGGAACCATAGGCGGGAACCTTGCTCATGCCGATCCCGCGGGCGACCCCGGACCCGTGCTCATCGCCCTCAAGGCGGAGATAAAGTTCGGCAATGCCAAGGGTGAAACGACCGTCCCGCTGGACGAGTTTTTCGTTGACTATTTCGAAACGAAGATGGAACATGGCGATCTCGTTCTCGAAGTGCATGTGCCCGCGCCGGATTCGAAGTCCGGTTGCGCGTATCAGAAATTCAACCTCCTTGACAGCGAAATGGGTATCGTCGCGGCCGCCGCCTCGGTGGCGCTCAATGCCGACGGCACCTGCAAGGACGCCCGGGTCGTTCTCGGCAATGCAGGGCCAACACCGCTCAGGGTGACGAAGGCCGAGGACCTCTTGAAAGGCAAGAAGCTTAACGACAAGCTTTTCGAAGAGGCGGGAAAGATCGCTTCCGAGGAAGCCCAGCCCGTTGCAGACATCCACGCGTCAGAAGAGCACAGAAGGCATGTTCTGGGTGTTCTTACGAAAAGGATGCTCAAGAAAGCTTTTGAACAAGCCCAGAAAGCCGCTTAAGGAGGTAAAGACATGGAAAAGCAGGTACTGCGTCTCAAAATTAATGGCGACGAATATGAGATTTTCATACATCCGAAGACATTGCTCGCGGAAGCGATTCGTGACTATGTAGGGCTCACAGGTACCAAGAGGGGTTGTGATACCGTCTCGTGCGGTGCGTGCACGGTCACGGTGAACGGCATGTCCGTGAAATCCTGCTCAGTCCTCGCCGTTCAGTGTGAAGGCATGGACATCACGACCGTTGAGGGTCTGGAAAAGAACGGCAAACTGAGCCCGATCCAGAGAGCGTTTCTTGATCATGGTTCATATCAGTGTGGGTTCTGCACCCCGGGGATGCTCATGTCATCCACGGCCTTCCTCGATGAGCTGGGGGGCAAAAAGCCTTCAGAGGAAGAGATACGCGAGAGCATCGAAGGCAACATCTGCCGGTGCACGGGCTATAACAGCATAGTCAGGGCCATTGACGCCGTTGCCCAGGGCAACTATAAGGAGGAGTGATATGAGCCACAAGAAATATACTGTCATCAATACGCCGGTTCACAATATAGATGGCGTTGCGAAGGTAACGGGCCGGGCAACCTATGCGTTCGACGTGACGCTGCCGGGTATGCTGTACGGCAAGATCCTCCGCAGCCCCCATCCTCACGCGAGGGTCGTGAGCATCGACACATCGAAGGCGGAGCAGTTTCCCGGTGTCCGCGGAGTCGTCACGGGCAAGGATACCCTTGGCATCAAGCAGGGCATCTGGCGGCGCTATGAGGAGCTTTGCGACGAGCAGATCCTTCCCCTTGAAAAAGTGCGTTACATCGGTGAGCCGGTGGCGGCCGTTGCAGCGATCACGGAAGAGATCGCCGAAAAGGCCCTCGATCTCATCGAGGTGGAATACGAAGTTCTTCCCGCTGTGTACGAACCCCTGGAAGCGATCAAGAAAGAGGCCCCGACGATCCATGAGGGCGTGGAAAGAAACATCAATGTCACCCGCCATATCGAATGGGGTGATGTCGATGACGCCTTCGAAGATGCCGATTACATCAGGGAAGACTGGTTCAAGTGCTCCGGGCAGCACCACATGTGCATGGAGACCCGCGGTGCCGTATCGAGCTTCACGCCCGAGGGCAAGCTGACATGCTGGACGGGAACGCAGTCCGCATACTACCACCAGGGGCTTCTCGCCGGTGTCCTGGGGCTTCGCGAAGGCGACGTCCGCATTATCGCGCCATACACCGGCGGCGGTTTCGGCGGCAAGTTCGAGCTGGATGCCGCGCAGTTCTGCAGCGCCGTCCTCTCCATGAAACTTCATAAACCCGTCAAGATCATCTTTACCCGCGAAGAGGATTTCATTGCCTCCAAGAGACGGACCCCCATGTTCTACTATGTCAGAACGGGTGTTAAAAAAGATGGCACCTTCTGCGCGCGCGAGTCTCGCATGTTCTCCAATGGCGGCGCGTACACAGGCATGGGCGCGACGGCTCTTTACCTCACGGGCTTTTTCCACTCCTTTCCGTACAAATGGAGAGGCTACCGCTACGACGGTTACCGCGTTTACACGAACACAATGCCCTCGACCTCGATGCGCGGTTTCGGCGCCCCCCAGGCAATGTTCTGCTCCGAGCAGCAGATCGACTGGATTTGTGCCGACCTCGGCCTCGATCCCTTTGAAGTGAGGAGAAAGAACGGCCATACCGAGGGTTACGAAGTCCCGGGTCAGGCATTCATCGCGAGCTGCGGCCTGGAACAGTGCATCAATGAGATCGAGAACTGGGTTAAATCAAAGGGCAAGCTGCCCGCCAACAGGGGTATCGGCATTTCCTCCTGCGGCTTCATGTCGGGCGGCATCTTCAACTGGTTCGATACGCCCTATTCCTTCTCCTCCGCTGTTGTCACCATCAACGTTGATGGTACAGTGGAGGTCCACGTGGGCTGCCAGGACATCGGACAGGGCTCCAACACCACGATGGCCATAATCGCGGCCGAAACACTGGGCGTGAAGATGGAGGACATCAAGATCCATTCCGGTGATACAGACCACTGCCCCGCAGATCTGGGTGCCTGGGGTTCGAGGCAGACGCTCATGACGGGCAACGCCGTGAAAATGGCCTGCGAGGACGCCAAGAAACAGCTCCTTGAGTTCGCTTACGCCGAAATGGGCATCAACATCGTTTATGACCTCGATATCAAGGACAGGTGGGTACATATCGTGGCCCGTCCCGAGAGGGGCATGAAGTACGAAGATCTCGTGAAGAAAGCGCTTCGGGGCAAGGACGGGCAGCGCATCATGGGCCGCGGCTACTATACGCCGCACAGAAAGGGCATGATATCTCCCGCTTACAGCTACATGATGCAGGCGGTCGACGCCGAGATCGATCCCGAAACGGGAAGGATCAAGATCCACGAGGTCATGACCGCACACGACTGCGGCCAGCCCATCAACCCGCTGGGACTTATGGGCCAGTTGGAGGGCGCCGCATCGATGGCCCTCGGCTACGCCTATCTTGAGGATATGCCCTTCGAGGACGGCAAGATGATGAACCCCAACCTCGTCGACTACAAGGTGATCAGGGCCCCCGAGATGCCGAAGACCCCGATCATCGAGATAGACACTTACGAACCGGAAGGACCGTACGGAGCGAAAGAGGCTGGCGAAGGCCTCACGAACCCGACAGCTGCCGCACTCGGCAACGCGGTGTTCAATGCCCTGGGCATCCAGATGAAAGAACTCCCCATCTCTCCGGAAAGAATTCGCAAGGCTCTCGCGGAGAAGAAGGCGCAGGAAGCCCAGAAATAGTTCCGACAAAGACAAATAAGGAGGTATACCGTGAGCTTTAAATGTCCCGCATGTAAAAAAGAATGGCCCAACAGCAAGCAGGTGGCGCGACACATGTTCGGTACCGGCGACAAGGCACACAGGGCATGGATAGAGTCCCAGGGTTACTCATACATCGAGCTCCTCCTCGCTCAGACAACGGAGCCGGGCAACAAGAGCTACGAGATGCTGGCGGAGCTTATCGAGAAGGCACAGGACACGCTGTAGGAATAATTGAGCCCGCGAAAGGCTTGATATTATAACATAAGGAGGAAGTCCCATGATCATAGAGGGCGGTTTTACCATAAAAGCACCGATCGATAAGCTCTTCGATTTCCTGCTGAAACCGGAAACGATCCTCACCTGCCTTCCGGGCGCGGAGTCGGCGAACATGATCGATGACACGTCATACGAGTGCATCGTGAAGCAGAAGGTCGGACCCATCAAGGCCAGGCTGAAGTTCGTGAACAAGATGACCGTTGTCAACAAGCCCACCCACATCGAGATCGAAGGCGAAGGCGAAGACATGACCAAACTCGGCCACTTCAAACAGAAAACCGTCGTTGACCTGACAGAAAAGGGCAACGGTGAAGTGGAGGTCACCTACAAGACGGACGTCAGCATAGTCGGCAAGCTCGCCATGTTCGGCGACAGGATAATGAGGGCGAAGGCGAAGGACACGGAAAAGGAGTTCACCAAGAACCTTCAGGAAAAGCTGAAATCAATCGCATAGTCTTTAAGTATATGGTGTAAGAGAAAGGGGTTCCCGCCTGGTGCGGGAACCCCTTTCTGTTCAAGGACAAAGAAGGTTCAAGGACCCCGGGGTTCAAGAGTTCAAGAGCAACAAAGAAGGCACCAAACTGCGCGGGTCACCAAAAGCGTTCACAGCTGGAGGATCAGAAGTCGAAGAGCCATGGTCTTGCGGATGCCTCCGGTCACGGTGCGAGAATTGTCTTCACAGCCGGCTCCCCTTCGCGGTGTTTCTCTTGAACCCTTGAACGAAAAAACCGCCTCTCTGAAGAGGCGGTTTTTTACATAGTATGTGCGGTTCTTTGTCAGCCTGGCATCAGCCATCCAGGAAGCCAGGTCGAAAGGGCGGGAAAGATGAAGACCAGGATACCGCCGACGATGATGCTGATGAGGAAGGGATAGACGCCGGCGTAGACGACGCTGAAGGGCGTTTTGGTGATCTGCTTGACGACGAAGACACAAATGGCCATGGGGGGAAGGACGACACCGAGCATGACCGTTATGCCGATGAGGATGCCGAACCACATGGGGTTGTACCCCAGCTTCAGTATGGCGGGGTAGAAGATGGGTGTCGCCAGGATCATGAAGGCGAGGTCGTCGATAAAGGAGCCGCCGATGAGGTAAATGAGGGCGATGAAGACGACGATGACCCAGGAGGGCATGTTGAGACTGACGATCCAGTCGGCGGCGACCATGGGTATGGTCGTGACGGCGATGAAATGACCAAGGACGGTGGAGCCGGCGATGAGCATGAGGACCATGGTGGCCGTCCTGATCGCTTCAGCTACGGATTTGATATAACCCTTTATGTTCAGGTCGCGCATGACGAAGGTCATAACGAGGACGAGGAAGGTTCCAACACTGCCCGCTTCCGTGGGGGTGAAGACGCCGCCGAGGATGCCGCCGATGACGAGGACGAAAATGATAAGGACCATGATTACCTGCGGGATGGTCTTGAGGCGCTCGCCCCAGGTGGCCTTGGGGCTCTTCGGGCCGATCGTGGGGTTCATCTTGCACCATCCGTAAATGACGGCTATGAACAACGCGGCGATGATGAGCCCGGGAACGATGCCGGCGAGGAAGAGCCTGCCGATCGACTGGTCCGTGATGATGCCGTAGAGGATGAGCGTCACGCTCGGGGGAAGGAGTATGCCGAGGGTGCCGACAGTCGCGACGATGCCGGTGGAGAGCCTCTTGTCATACCCGAAACGGTCCATCTCGGGGACGGCGACACTGGCAAAGGTTGCCGACGTAGCCGGTGAGGAACCACAGATAGCCTTGAAGACCGTGGCGCCGCCGACGGTCGCCATGGCGAGGCCGCCGGGGATGTGGCCGATGAACTTGTGGGCCGCGTCAAAGAGACGCTTCGCTATGCCCGAGTTGAAGGCCACCTGTCCCATGAGGACAAACAAGGGTATAACGGTGAAGCTGTACGAGTTAAGGACATCGTACATGTCCTTCGCGAGCAGGTTGAACGCGGCGCTAAAAGAAATGAGATAACCGAAGCCGAGAAACCCCATTATCACCATGGCGAAACCGAGCTCGATGCCGGTGAGGAAAAGGAAAAGGACTATGATCAGTCCAACGATACCTACGGTTATGGGATCACTCATATTGGCCTCCAAAGATCTTGAATAGGTCGCAAATCAGGACGAGGCACTGTATGAAGCAACATATGGCCATCCCGTAAGCGATGGGGTAGAAAGGGATCTGCCGGGTCAGCGACACCTCGCCGGATACGTAGAGGTCGTGACCGTACTTGAGGAGGTTGTAACCGATGAGGTAAAAAAGGGCGATACCTCCAAGACGGGTGATAACGTTGACTATGCCCTGCCCAACCTTGTTGAATTTCTGGACGAAGAAATCGACGAAGATGTGGCCCCTCATCCACGAGGTGATGGGGATGGAAAAACCGATGGCTATCGCCCCGCCGAAGCCGACCATCTCAAAGGTGCCGATAATGGGCCTGTCGAAGAAATAGCGAAGGAAAACGTCACATACCGTGAGCAGCATAATGGCGGTCAGGGCCGCCCCGGCAATGACGCTCATCCACTTACTGAGCTTTTCAGTGATCCAAAGTATGGCTCCCATTGCTCCTCCTAACTATACTATTGTGTTGTCTCTTGTACCCCTGGATATATTATGGCATCTTAAGGCATCCCGGCGAACAATGTCAAGTGAAAAAAGTTACAACCTAACCCTCCGGAATCGTTGGTCTTTGAAGGGTCTTGTACCCCAGTCTGCGGGGGTCGGAAATGATAACATTGCGTAAATACTCGACAAAGCCTTTACTGGCGGGATGAAGACGACCTGTGTCAGGGCGAAAAAGGATTTGTCGGTCAGCTTCTCCCGTGCGGTGCGACGCGCAAGGAGGTCTTTGATATTCAGACCGAAAGATGGTAATACCTTGTGCATGGAGATAGGCTGCGCAATACTGGCGGGGGGAAGAAGCGTGCGGATGGGGCGCGACAAGGCGACGGCTGAATTCCGCGGCGGCCCCCTCATCAGGCAGGTCTTCGACACGGTGCGGCAGGTCTTCGACGACATCATCATCATCTCCTCGATCCATGAGACCATCGAGGGCATCGAGGCCCCGGTGATACGGGACGTTCTCCCCGTGCAAAGCCCCATGGTGGGTATCGCAACGGCGCTTGTCCATTCCTCCCGGCCCCGCGTCTTTGTCGTTGCCTGCGACATGCCCCTGCTCTGCGTCGAGGCCATTCGGTGCCTTGTCGATGAGGCGGAAGGGGAGGACATAACCATTCCCATGGCTGAAGGCTACTACCAACCCCTTCACGCCATATACGGGCGTTCCTGCCTCGCCCCTCTTCTGCGTCTCGTAGGCCTTGGCCGGCTCAAGGTCTCCGACATCCTGCCCTACGTGGTGGTAAAGGCCATCAAAGACCGCCCCTGCTTCTACACGCCCGGGGGAACACTCATCTTCTCCAATATCAATACCCCGGAGGAGCTTGCCGGCATCAACCCCCGCGGAGCCTGACATGGCTGAGGGCGGCGAGGTGACAATGCGGGAGATGACCACCGGCGACATCGACGGTGTTCTGGAGATAGAAAGGGTTTCCTTCGCCGCGCCCTGGACCCGGGGAATGTTCGAAGAGACCCTATCGTCGCCTGTGGGAATGAGCCTTGTCGCCGAACAGGAGGGGCGGATCGTCGGGTATCTCGTGTTTTATTTCGCGGCGACGGAGATGCACGTCATGAACATAGCCGTTAAGCAGAACCGGCGCGGGCTGGGCCTCGCGTCGTGGATGATGTCCCGCGTCATGGACCTTGCGCGGAGGAATTCCATCGAGACCTGTTTTCTCGAGGTGAGGGAGAGCAACGTGCCTGCCCGGGGCCTCTACGAGAAGCTCGGCTTCAGGCAGGTCGGCAGGCGCAAGGGGTACTACCGGGAGACCGGCGAGGACGCCATCGTCATGGAACTCGAGCTGAACGACGCCACGTGACAGGCAACAGAGGAAGGACCGTATCCGCCCCGCCCCCCCGCACTATTTGAGTTGCGCCCGACAGGCCTTACAGGTTACAATCGCTTACCGAAGACACCGCCCCATATAATAATGGTATATCTACCGGGGACCAGAGGGAAGCCATGGATGACATTCCGGGAAAGATCACGGGGAACGATCGCGTGACCGGCGCGTACCGCCGCCTGACCGTTCGATTGGAGAGACCTCTGGGCAGGGTGGCGCCCGGCCAGTTCGTCATGGTGAAGGTCCCGGACCGGGACATATTCCTGCGGAGGCCCTTCAGCGTCTATGACTCCCGGGGACGAACGCTGACGATCATGTACCGGGTCGTGGGCAAAGGCACCGACGCGCTGAGCTCCGCCGCCCGGGGTACGCCTCTCATGGTCCTCGGCCCCCTGGGCTGTGGTTTCACCCCGGGGAAGGGCACCACCCCCATCGTGGTCGCCGGAGGCATCGGGTATGCCGGTGTCAGGATGCTCCTCAAGCGGTTGGGTGACAGGGCCACCCTCTTCTTCGGGGTGACGGGAAAAGACGAGTTGCGGCTGGCGGACGATCTGGGAGGGACGAGGGTCCTCGCCTCGACCCTGGACGGGTCCTTCGGGTTCGCGGGTGATGTGGTTGGCCTTCTCGGGAGACACCTTGACAACTACCGGGGAAAGAAGCCGGAGGTCTTCGCCTGCGGCCCTTCGGGCATGGTGAAGAGCCTCAAGGCGCTTCTGGAACCCGGGAGGATCCCCTGCCAGGTCTCCGTCGAAGAGAGAATGGCCTGCGGCATGGGGTTGTGCTTTGGCTGTGTCGTCGCCACCAGGGACGAGGCGAGCCCCTATAAGCGGGTGTGCAAGGAGGGGCCGGTATTCAGCCTATGGGATCTCTCGCTGTAGACCTTTTCGGCAAGAAGCTCAAGAACCCCGTCATGAACGCGTCGGGCACGCTGGGCTATGGCGTCGAGGTGGAACCTCTCTGGGCGGTGGAGACCATGGGGGCCTACGTGACGAAGGGGCTCTCCGCGGCACCCCACCACGGGAACCCGACACCCCGCGTTTGGGAGGAACGGTGCGGGATGCTGAACTCCATCGGCCTGCAGAACGTGGGCGTCCACCGCTTTTTCTCGCACTACTTTCCCTTCTTCGTGGAGAGGCGGTGCCCCGTCATCGTCAACTTCTTCGGCTTCAGCGAAGAAGAGTATCTCTCCTGCGCGAGGAGCATAGAGCCGCACGATCTCATCGTGGCGCTGGAGATGAACCTTTCCTGCCCCAACATCAAGAAGGGAGGCATCGGGTTCGGCAAAGAGGCCTCGGCGGTCCACGGGATCGTGCGTTCCGTGCGGGAAGCAACGGAGATACCTCTTATCGCGAAGCTGACCCCGGAAGTGAAGAACATCGTGGAGATCGCCCGCGCTGCCTATGAGGGGGGAGCCGACGGGTTGACTCTCATAAACACGATGCCCGCGGCCGTCGTAGACGTGAGGGCGCGGAGGGTTGCCCTGAAGGGTGGTCTTTCCGGCCCCCTCTTGAAGCCTGTCGCCTTGCGCGCCGTCCACGAATGCTCGCAGGCCGTCCCCATACCCATCATCGGGGTGGGGGGGATAATGAACGCCGGGGACGCCCTCGCGTTCCTCATGGCGGGAGCCCGCGCGGTGCAGGTGGGGACCGCCACGTTCGTGGACCCCTTCACCATGCCGAAGATCATCGCGGAACTTGGCTCCTGGCTCGATGCGTCGGGTCTCGCCGAGATATCCGCCATCGTGGGGGCCACCCATGGGTAAGAACGGTCCACGAGGAGACTCTCTTGAGGGCGCGGGCGAAGAAAGAACCACACGGATCATCCACGAGATAGCGGAAGGCGCGGGTGTTCCCAATCTCATCGCGCGCATCCTCGTTGCCCGGGGAGTGAGGACCCCGGACGAGGCCCATGTCTTCCTGAGACCCCGCCTCGCCGACCTGTCGGATCCTTTCCTCCTTCCCGATATGGACAAGGGGGTCGCGCGGCTCGTCGAGGCTGTCGGCAGGGGGGAACGCATCTGCATATGGGGCGACTACGACGCGGACGGCATCTCCTGTCTCGCCCTGATGTTCAATTTTCTCACCCACCTGGGGGTCGTGCCCGTCATCCACATACCTACCCGTGAGGAGGGATACGGGCTGCACGTGGACAAGGTGGAGGACCTTGCGAAAGAGGGCGTGGACCTTATCGTCTGCCTCGATTGCGGTTCCTCCAATGCCGCGGAGATAGCCCATGCCCGCAGCCTCGGCGTGGATACCATCGTCATAGACCACCACGAGATGGGGCCAGAGGCCCCCCCGGCGGCGGCCCTGATAAACCCGAAGCGACGGGACTCCCGTTTTCCCACAAGGGACCTTGCCGCGTGCGGCGTCACCTTCTTCTTTCTCCTCGGGATGCGCCGCGTGATGCACGGGAGGGGGCTCATCCCGGCACATATCAATCTGAAGAACGAACTCGACCTTGTGACCGTGGGGACCGTCGGCGACATGGTGCCGCTCACGGGAGACAACAGGATACTTGTGCGCCACGGGATGGAGGTCATGAATGCGAAGCCGCGGGCATGGCTCAAAGCGATGCTCGACAGCAGGGTCATATCGAAGGGACTTATCAATGAATTTGCCCTGGGTTTCATCATCGTTCCCCGGATCAACGCCGCCGGCCGGGTCGCGCGTCCCCATACGGCCCTCGATTTCCTGGTGGCCAGAGAGACGGGATCGGCGCTGAACCTTCTGGCGCACCTGCAGAAGCTGAACAACCTGAGGCAGCAGCGGGAGAAGAAGATCCACGAGGAGATCGTCACTTCCCTGAGCCGCGAGGGCCCGTCTGGCAGGAGAACGATCGTTGTCTTCAACGAGGCGTGGCACGCGGGCGTTCTGGGCATTGTGGCCCAAAAGCTTTCGGAGCAGTTCGAGAAACCGGCCATCGTCATCACCCGGGTGAACGGCATATGGAAGGGTTCGGGCAGAGGAGGCGAGGGCATGGACCTCTTCGAGGCCATACGCTCCACATCGTCCCTCCTGCTGAAGTACGGCGGCCACAAGTATGCCTGCGGCATATCCCTCGAGGAGGAGAACCTCGCCCTTTTTGCCGAGGCCTTCGAAAAAGCGGTCGAGGGAAGCATCACCCCGCGCAGGCGGACGGTGCACGTCGACACCGAGGCACAGTTCGGCGAGCTGACGGGTGAGGCGATGGCGAGACTGGAGGACCTTGGCCCCTTCGGCATCGGCAACCCCCGCCCGAACCTTTTCTTCGAAGCTGCCGGCATCTCCGTCGCGCCAAAGGGATACACGAAGGTGACCGACGGGGACGACAGGATCTGGGATGGTTTCTACGCAAAGAAGGGGGCCCTTCAGCGTGAAGGGGGCGCGAGGATAATCGCCTCACCCGTCATCAGGATGAGAATGGGGGAGCGCTTCATACACCTCAATATAAAAGAAGTGGAATAGAAAAGCCGTTCTAGGTTCTACGTTTTACGTGTCAGGCAAAGACAGGAAAAACGGCGTCCGCCTTTTCTCCTTTTAACTTAAAACTTAACACTTAAAACTTAAAACGGTTTCTACGGTTGTAAGGGTTGTCCAAATAGTGTATATATAAGCAACGATGCGTTTTGTACTTGCCCTTTCCTTCCTGGTTTCCCTTTTCCTCGCACCTTATGCCCTTTGCGCCCAAGGGGAGAACGTCGGCATAACGGCGGTGTCCTACATACTTGTCGAGAAGGACACCTTCCAGATCATCACGGGCAGGGATTATCACCGCAGGCTTCCTCCAGCGAGCACGACCAAGGTGATGACGGCGCTCGTCGCCATGGAACGCTTGGGCGGCGACGAGATCATCGTTCCCGACAAGCAGGTTCTCCAGATATCCCCGTCCAAGATGAGCCTCGTTCCCGGAAAGAAGTACCGTTCCGAGGACCTCATGAAGGGGACAATGGTGAAATCGGCCAACGATGCGGCATATGCCCTCGCGACCTACGTCAGCGGCTCCGAAGGCGCCTTTGCCCGGCTGATGACACAGCGGGCACGGGAGATCGGCGCCATCGACACGAACTTCGAGAATGCCTCAGGTTTGCCTTCGGACAACCAGTACAGCACCCCCTACGACCTCGCCCTCATTTTCCGGCATGCCATGGCCAACGAGCGTTTCATCGAGCTCATCGCGACACGGTACTTTCTTTTCGAGGACTCGACGCGCAAGGTGCGCTACAAGAACCATAACAGGCTGCTCTTTTGCTTCGAACCGGCCATTGGCGGGAAAACGGGGTACACCAGGGCGGCGAGGCATTGCTACGTGGGGGCCTTCGAGAAGAACGGCAGGGTGTATATCCTGGCCCTTCTGGGGAGCCGGAACCTCTGGGGCGACACGGTGGAGATACTGAAGACCATATACGACACCGTTCCCACCGATGAGCAGTTGCGTCAGGCACGGGCTTCCTCGGCCACCCTCTGTTCCGCGCCCACCACGAAGAAGAAACCCGTCACCCGCAAGAAGATCGTCAAGCACCGCGCCGTGAAGCCAAAGAAGAAGACAGCAAAGAAACAATGAAAAAACACGTCGCCATCGTCACGACATTTTTCTTCCTTGTCGTGTCCGTTGCCGCTTTTGCCCTTACCAACGAGGAGGAGCGCACGTACGGCAAGGAGATATACCTGGAGATCGCCCGGTCGGCTCCCATCAACAACGACCCCTACATATCGCTCTACCTCAACGACATACGAGCGAGGCTTGAAAGCAGGACGACCATGCCTTTCCCGGTGGTCCTCACCGTGATCGATTCCCCCACCATCGACGCCTTTGCCACGATAGGCGGATACGTCTACATCGCGGCGGGGCTCATCGCGAATTGCGAGAACGAGGAAGAGGTTGCCGGTGTCATGGCCCACGAGTTTGCTCATATCAAGAAGCGCCACATCGCGAAGAGGATGGAGAAACAGAAATACCTCAACGCCACCGTCGTAGCGACGATGCTCGCCGCCATGCTCGTCGGCGATTCGGCACGCGAGGCCGTCCTCGTGACCGGCATGGGCACTGCGCAATCGATGGCCCTGAGGTACTCCCGCGAGGACGAGGACGAGGCGGACCGCGAAGGCTCCATTCTTGCCAATGACGCAGGGTACGGAGGTCTCGGCATCGCGGACTTTCTCAAGAAGCTCCGGTCTGGC
The DNA here is from genome assembly GCA_012719415.1 of Syntrophorhabdus sp. Classification (NCBI taxonomy): domain Bacteria; kingdom Pseudomonadati; phylum Thermodesulfobacteriota; class Syntrophorhabdia; order Syntrophorhabdales; family Syntrophorhabdaceae; genus Syntrophorhabdus; species Syntrophorhabdus sp. Next base: position 5,274 of record JAAYAK010000015.1, on the reverse strand, counting down.
GGGGGCGACAAGCTCTATCCCCAGTATCTTCTTACCCACCCCTACCACGAGAGCCGTATCATAAATCTCGAGAAGATGTGGACGAGAAAGCCGCCTTCCGTGGACACCTCTCTCTTTCCCTACATGATCGCGCGCGCCCAGGTCGTGCAAGCCTACCGCTCCCGGGGTCTTGCCGACGATATCTGGGTCAGGCGGTACAGCCGGGACAGCAGGGACCCCGTCGCGGCATACGGTGCGGCGCTCTACCACTCCCTGAAGGGTAATTTCGAAGAGGCGGTGCGGATAGCCCGGACCATCAACTCCCCTTACAGGAACGTCTTCCTGGGAGAGATCTACGTCACCGCAAGCAGGTTTCCCGAGGCCGCCGGGGTGCTCAAGGACACCACGGAAAAGGTGGGCCGCTACTATCTCGCGAGGGCATACGAGGGCATGGGAAGGAGCGACCTCGCCATGGGTACTTACCGGGCCCTTATCCCCTACGCCCCCTCCTATCCCGAGATATACTATCGCCTCGGCATGATAGAGGGCAGGACGGGCAACGAGGCCGCGGGCCATGCCAACCTCGGACGGTACTATATGTACAAGGGGAACTACATGCTGGCGAAAACGAATTTCGAAAAGGCCATCTCCCGCTACGGCATCAACTCCCGCGAGAGCACGGAGCTCATGAGGCTCATGGACAGCCTGGAAGAGAAGAAGAAGTAGAGCAAAGGATCAGGCGGCAGGAGCGCCCCTCTCCCGTTCCATTCCCTCATCTCGTTATCCCGACGACCATCCCGGCAAGGGACTCGATATCCACCTTATCGACCCGGGTTCTCAGCGAGGTGTTCCTTCCCCTGGGGTGCCAGACGGCGGGATCGAAGCCGGTGAAAATGGTTATCGTCGTGAGGCCTGAGGCGCCGGCAAGGTGGGCCATGCCGGAATCGTTGGACACGAAGACTCCGCCGCCGCCGAAGAACTCCTTGACGTCGGCGAGGTCTTCGAAGAAAAGGGACCCCTCAACGGTGAGGGACTCCTCCGGCGGCCTCATCAAACAGACGTCAACGCCGGCCCCTCCGAGCATCTCCCGGAGGGCCACGAAGTTCTCCACCGGCCACTTCTCCTTTGAAAAACCCTCCTCGGCGTAGAGAATGACCCGTCGCGCCCCCTTCGGAACTATCTCCTTCCTTGCCGGTTCTATCCCCACCCGGGAGAGCTGCCGCAACTGATAGTCTTCGATGTGCACCGTTTCTCCGGGAACGATGGCCTCGTCGTCGAGACAGGGCGCGCCGAATGCCCCCTCGGGATACATTTCGATGAATACCGGCTCCCTGATGGAATGGGCCTTCCAGCGCGCGCGAATGGAACCGTGCCGGTCCTTCCCGATGAAAACGATCGTTCCCCAGCGCGGCCCCGTGAGCTTTTCGGAGAAAAGGTACAGCCAGTGCCGCGATTCCACCCCGTGGGTTCTCACAAAATAGCCCCCAAAGAGATCAAGAAAGCGCCTGTTGCCCAGGGCCACGAGGCGGTCCCCGAAGTGCCTGCGCAGTGAGAGAAAAACGGATTCCGACAGACAGACATCGCCGAGGCCGCCGAGGTGAACGACAAGCACCTCGTCCCCGGTCGACATTCCCGCGAGGAATTGCGGTCCCGTGCCCGGCATACCGCTATCCGACGGTCCCTGCAGCGATGTGGCGTGGGTCGGGAATGATGGTGTCGAGTCTCATGGGATGTGCACCATTGTACCGGAAAAAGAGGACTCTGTTAAAGAAAAAGATCGCGCGAGGCGGGTGAGTCAGGCCCGCCCCGCGCTTGAACGTGCTCTTCGCACGTGGGGGTAGTCGCAGTCTGGTTCTCCAATGATCCAGACACCCGGCCTCCCGGAGGGCCGATCTCACGGGGAGCGGCACCACACGGCACCGCCGCGCTTCTTCACGCGCAAACTCCCGGTCCGTCGCCACCGCGGACGCACGCGGAGAGGGCATTGCCTGGTTTTTGGTTTGGTAAGTAATAACCACATCTCCCGGGGCCAAGTCAACTGCAAAGAATGAAATCACTAGGTGACCACAGAATCCATCTCGTGAAACGAATTATGTTGCAACTCTGGCCGCCGCGGCGGTAGAATACGGAATGACCGTGAAGGGAAGGCAGACGTGGGGCCTTTGGTCATAGGCAAGACATCATTTAGATATGCATAATGAAGGAGGAAGAAAATGAAAAAAGATCTTGTCCGCAGGGATTTTCTTAAATTGGGCGCCATCGGGGCGGCCGGTGTTGCTGTCGGGCTGGCATCAAAGGCCGAGGCGGAACCCATCGCCGTGAACCCGAAGAAGATGAAATGGGATGAGGCGGCTGACGTTGTCGTTATCGGGACCGGGCTGTCGGGCCTTGTCGCCGCCATCGAGGCGCACGACGCCGGAGCGAAAGCACTCATCCTCGACAAGGCGCCGAAGGAGTTCGAGGGCGGCAACAGCCGCATCTCGGGTAACCTCTGGCTCTGCAACAATAACCTGGAAAAGTCCATTGCGTACTACAAGGCGATGGATCTCGGCCACACCGATGACGAGGTCATCAGATGGGTTGCCGCGGAGTCGATGAAGACGAACGAGTATCTGAAAAAGTTTGGCGTCAAACCTCTGAAGTTCACAGCGCGCGCTTTTGCGCCCGAGCATCCCACTCTTCCCGGTGCAGACAGCATTGAGATGTTCTGCGACAACGGCACCATCGGGAAGGCCGTTATGTGGGGAAAGGTCCGCAAGGCCGTTGACGACCGGAAGATAAGGGTCATGTACGAAACACCCGCCCTGGAGCTTATCCAGGCCCCCAGCCGCGAGGTCATCGGCGTCATCGCCAGCCGCAACGGAAAGAAGGTGAACATCAAGGCCGCGAAGGCGGTCATTCTTGCCAGCGGCGGCTTCGAGTTCAACGAGGAGATGAACAAGCAGATGATCCCCGGGAAGCAACTCTTCAAGGGGAGCCTCTATAATACAGGGGACGGACTCAAGATGGCCCAGTACGCCGGAAGCCAGATGTGGCACAACCACGTCTTCCTTGGCCAGTACGACACCATTGAATGCAAGGGCATGAAGTATCCGGCCATCCTGAGGCCCAAGGGCGACAATTACTTGTGGCTTAACAAGAAGGGTGAAAGGTTCATGAACGAGAAGCGCCCCGCACGCCACGGGTTCGGCCATCGCGAATATGCCATCTGGTTCGACGGCCTTACCGGCGAGTTCACCAACCTTCCCTGCTACGCCATCTTCGGCGCCGAGAGCGGGAACAAGAAGATGACCTATGAAGGTGCCGTCCATGCATGGGGCCACTACGCAAACTACAAGTGGAGCGACGACAACAGCGCCGAAGTCGCAAAGGGCTGGCTCTACAGGGACACCACGATAGAAGGCCTGGCGAAGCAGCTCGGCCTCGACCCCGCAAAGGTCAAGGCGAGCGTCGACGAGTACAACAGGATGTGCGCCGCCGGCAAGGACACGCAGTTCGGCCGGCCCGACAAGGCCCTAAAACCCGTCGCCACCGCTCCCTTCACTGCGGCGATCATGTGGCCGGGCTCCTACAATACCTTCGGCGGCCCTAAAAAGAATACAAAAGCGCAGGCCCTCGACGCATTCGACAAGCCGATCCCCCGACTTTATGTCGTCGGCGAATGCGGCTCCTATTACGGATTCATGTACAACGGCGGGGGCAACCTGACGGAGTGCCTCTTCGGCGGATGGACGGCCGGTCCTCATGCGGCAAAACTGAAGAGCTGGGGTTAAACATCCGGAAGGTGACGGTGCGGGGCCCTGGCGCCCCGCACCCCATCCTTTCACGGGAAAGACAGGAGTATGAAAATGAAAAAGCTATTGCCCTGCGCTTTCATCATCCTTGCATGTGCGGCTTTCACCATCCTGGCGGGCATGGGAAATGCCGGCGCTCAAAAGCAGGACACATCCAAAGCCGCCTGCCTCGCGTGCCACGGCCCCTACGAAAAGCTTGTCGCAAAACCCCCCTCCTTCAAGGGATTCGACCCCGGCAAATCGAAGATAACAACAGTGAACCCGCACCAGTGGTGGCCTCACGAAGACAAAACCGAAAAGGGCATCCAGGATTGCACCACCTGCCACAAACCCCACAGGGTCCCCTTCACCCCGGGAGAAAAGGTGGATAAGGCGACCGTAGAGCCCTGCTTCGGCTGCCACCACGACAAAACCTTCGACCGCTGCAAGTCCTGCCACGAAAACTGACCCGCGGTCTGAAGAAGACATTTGAATACGCGACCGCCGCCGGCATGCGGCAATGCAGCTTGGTGCAACCCTACGTTCTTCCTGGATGTCGGCCTAAAGCCGTCATGATGGGTGGGAGAACTCGATGGTTGAGACCTTTATGCGAGGGGAAACCGCATCTTTTGACGAACCGAAGAAAGGAATCCCCTTATTCAACTTTGACGCCGCAAAGTAAAATAAGGGGATCCGCAATCACTTTCTTCTTTTGTTTCTAACCCTCAAACCATTCAAGCGGTTCAAGCCGTCCTTACAGGCTTATGTCCCCAAACTGCATGCACCCCTTCAGGGCGTGGTACCTCTCTTTGATCTCGGGCATGGTGAGCCGTTTTATCCTGTTGATGCTGAAGTCCTCGACGTTGAAGGAGGCCATGACGGTGCCCATGATGATCGCCTGCTTCACCGTCTCCGAGGTTGCCTCGCCAACGTTGGCGAGGTAGCCCATGAAGCCCCCGGCGAAGGTGTCGCCGGCGCCCGTGGGGTCGAAGACGTCCTCCAGCGGATACGCGGGGGCAAGGAAGACCTCGTCGCGGTTCATCATGAAGACACCGTATTCCCCGCGCTTGACCACGATACACACGGGGCCGAGCTCGATGAGCTTCCGGGCGCCCTTGAGGAGGTTGTGTTCCTTTGTTATTTCCCTCAGCTCCGCCTCGTTGATGACAAGCATGTCCACCCGGCCTATCACTTTCATGAGGGCCTCGTACTTGTTCTCGATCCAGAAGTTCATGGTATCGAGGACGAGGGCGACGGGTTTGTTGACCTGTTCGATGACGTGCAACTGGAGCTCGGGGTCGATATTCGCGAGGAAGAGGAATTCCGCGTTCCTGTAATCCTCGGGGACCTTCGGTTTGAAGGTCTCTATGACGTTGAGCTCCGTCTTGAGCGTTATGGCCTGGTTGAGGTCGTATCCGTACCTGCCCTCCCAGCGGAAGGTCTTCCCGTGGTCCACCTCTATCCCGGACATGTCGACGCTGCGGTCCCTGAGGAAGGATATGCCCTCCATATCGAAATCGCT
>JAAYAK010000014.1 GCA_012719415.1 Syntrophorhabdus sp. | reverse complement strand
ATCTCCGGGACTTGTCATGAAAAATAGCGAAGCCGGCCCGTTAAGGTGGGAGTAGGAAGGTTTTTTCGGGGTCACGGACCGGCTCGTTTTATCTCTCGCTATTTCAATACTCTTTATCATGATCTTCCAGCCCGTCTCGTGCGTCATGCATTGCTGCATGTTCGCCGCAGGCCGTTCATTCATCCCTTCGAGGTATAATCGTAGAAACCTTTTCCCGTCTTGCGGCCAAGCATTCCGGCCATTACCATGCGCTTCAATATCAACGGGGGCTTCACCATCGGATCCTTCGTTTCTTCATACATGTGCGTGCTGATCGCGTACAGGACATCGAGCCCGAAGAAATCCGCCAGCGCTATGGGCCCGATCGGGTGGGAAAGACCCTTTACGGCCCCGAGGTCGATGTCTTCAGCTGTCGCTATTCCGCTCTCGACCATGCGCACTGCGTTCAGCACGTTGGGTATCATCTGGGCATTGACGATGAAGCCCGGGGTATCTTTCGCGACGATCACGCTCTTGTCCACGCTCTTGCCGAACTCAACGGCCATATCCATCGTTTCCTTGCTTGTCTTGACACTTTCCATGATCTCCACAAGGGGCATAAGAGGCGGAGGGGTAAAGAAGTGTATGCCCACAACCTTCTCCGGCCGCGAGGTGGCCATCGCCATATCGATCACGGGAAGGCAGGACGTGTTGGTCCCGAAATAGGTCTTCGGCTCGCAGATCCTGTCCAGCTCCGCGAAGAGTTTTTTCTTCAGTTCCATATCCTCGAAAATACACTCTATGACAAGGTCGCAGTCCTTGTAGACGTTCATATCTGAAGAACCTGTGATGCGACCCATCGCGTCATCCATCTGCTGCTGCGTCATCTCGCCTTTCTTGACCTTCTTGGCTAGTCTGTCCTTTATGACACGTATCCCCTTGTTGACCGCTTCATCGGAGATATCGGTGGTGACAACGTCGTATCCTGACACGGCGCAGACCTGAACGATGCCTCCGCCCATGAATCCGCAGCCTACCACTCCAACTTTTCTGATCTTCACAGTGCACTCCTTTTCCGGGCAGCCCCTCCGGCGTGGCGACACTTCCACCACGCCGGAGGGGCTGCCTGCTGATACCCTAGATCTTCGCGCCCACGTCGCGGCCGGAGTTCATGGCCTCTCTCAGCCTCTTCTTCCCTCCTCCGCCGGCGCTTTCACCAACAACGTACACCTCGGGAACCTTGCCCTTCAGCTTGTCGGCAAGTTCCATGTTCTCTTTCAGGCCAAGGGCCAGAAGGACCGTGTCGGCATCAAAAAAGACCTCTGTTCCGTCTTCCCTCGTCGCCTTGACGCCCTTGTCGGCGATCTCTTTCACCTTCGTCAGGGTCTCCATGGCGACGCCGCCTTTCCTCAACATGTCCATCTCGACCCACCTGGTCACGGGACCGATATCCGCGCCGAGACGTTTCGTCTCCTCTATGATCCGCACCTGCTTTCCCTTCTCCATGAGGGTCAGCGCAAGCTCGCAACCCGCGAACTGGCCGCCGATAATGGCAACCCTTTTCTTGATGGGGAAATTGAGGCCCAGCATCTTGCGCATGAGAGCGGGGCTGCCTGCCACGTCTTTCCCGACCTTCGCGGCCAGTGTCCACATGAGGCCCTTCTTCGTGCTCTGGCCGCTTACAAAGGCCTCTATGTCATGACTCGATATCACGTT
>JAAYAK010000013.1 GCA_012719415.1 Syntrophorhabdus sp. | reverse complement strand
TCTCATGGCCATCAACGGGAAGTTCTCCGACATCTCCCGCAGCGACCTGCTGGCAGTTGCGAACAGGTTCAGCATAGGAAGAGCGGAGGAGATAATCGAGCAGGTTGACGATGCCGTTGCCCGGTGGCCCCAATATGCCCGGGAAGCGGGAATTCCTCCGGAGGAGATCAAACGAATCGGAGAGGACCATCGCCTGGCAAGATCCCTACTGATGGAGCCGGCTGCGTGGAACGGCCCAGATCTCACAATGGGCGATTGAACACATGACAGGAGTGTGAGTATGAAGCGCCCCTTCCGCACCACCTGGAAAAAACCGACCGGCGAGACGGCAAGCGTCGACATCGAGGCGGAGAGCAAAGGCCAGGCCCGGTGGATCTTCATCCAGCGCGGCGGGGAGATACTGCAGATCGTGGAGATAGAGGATTCCCAGGAAAGAGCTGCCGGCCACGAACCTTGATGCTATGGAAGATTCCTGCCATACTAACACAGCAGGAGGCATAAATACGCTTGTAATAAGACTTTCACCGGAGATCGAAAAACGCCTTGAGGACCTGGCGAAGAAGACGGGAAGAACGAAAACCTTTTATGCCAGGGCCGCAATAACCGAATATATCGAAGACCTCGAAGATATTTACCTGGCGGAGAAAAGACTGGAAGACATACGAACCGGCAGGAGCAAAACCATTCCCATCGAAGAGATCATGAGCCGGTATGACCTGGAAGGTTGAGTTTTCCAGGGCCGCAGCAAAGGAACTTGACGATGTGTACCACAAGTGTTACACTTATCGCCGAAAGGAGTTGTCATGCCGACCAAGAACGCGAGGGTCAATGTTGTATTGGAGAAACCCCTTTACGCGGCCGTGGGCGAGATAGCGAAAAGACAAGGGCTGTCCAAATCCATGGTCGTAAGGGACCTGGTCCGGGAAGCGATCGAGCTCCGCGAGGACGTGGCCCTTGCCGCATTTGCCGAAGGCCGGGAGAAGACCTTCGGGACCGGAGAGGCTCTGACGCACGAGGACGTGTGGAGCTGACACATGGGCTACACGCTCAGGTACCATCCATCCGTAAAGACCGAGGACCTGCCGAAGCTCGACAAACGGACAGCCGCCAGGATAAGAGAGGCCATAGAGACACGGCTCCTCACGGCGCCGGAGGAGTACGGCGAGCCCCTCAGGCGAACCCTGAAAGGTTACTGGAAGCTCCGTGTCGGCGACTACCGCGTGGTTTTCCGCGTTCGGGACAGTGATATTCTCATCCTCGGGATCATTCACCGGAAAGAAGTCTACCGGGTCATGGAGAAAAAGAGGACCAAAGATTCAAAGAGATAGCCCCGACCAGCGGCCCGGAAAAATGAAGGAGATACAAACATGGCAACGATCATCAAAGAGACTCCTGTTCTCCATGGCAAGGATGCCAGGAGGTTCGTAGAGAAGATCAGGCGGAACGAGCGGGAGCCGGCGCCCCGGGAAGAGTACGACAGGATGATGGCGAACTATCGGAAGGTGAAGACGGGCGATTCTGGCCACGGAGAATCCGGGACAGTTGAATGATACCCTACCAGAAAGAGAAGATCGAGAATGCCATCTGCTTCTTCGCCGCGGTGCATCAGAAGAAGACAGGACGCTCCCTCGACGAGGCTTCTCTCTATAAATGCCTCGCCTTCCTGGACTTTGAGACCTTCGAGGAGACCGGCAGGCCCGCCCTCGGCCTGGACTACATAGCGATGGAGAGGGGCCCTGTGCCCATCGAGATCTATGGTGCCCGGCGTTCCCTGAAGACAGAGTGCTTCGAGTTTGTCGCGCAGAAAGACGAGCTTTCATCCAGAGAGAAGTTCCTCGTCATCGCTCATGGAAAACCCGACCTGGACTATTTCTCCGAGTATGAGAAGACGAAGATGAAACGCATCATCGAGATCTTCGCGGACAGATCCATCAAGGCCGGCCTGAGGAGTGACGCCTCCCATGAACGGATCAAGGCCTGGAAGAAGACCTGGGCCAAGAAGAAGAACTCCCTGATCGATTACTCCCTGACATTTGACAAGGATCCCAGGACCAAGAAACCGGAGGACCTCTCCTTCGCGGAGGAGTGTTTCCTGACCGCCGAAGCTCTTGCAAAGTCAGGCGCCTGACCGGATGCAGGCGGGGGACGTATTTCGCTGGAACAATTTCCCCAATCCAAAGTATGGCGGTGACGACATCAAGCCGAGGTGGTTTGTCTATCTCGGGGATACGGGAAAGCTCAGCACGCCGGTAACGGCCTATCTTCTCACAGCCACTACGAACCTGGCGTCCACCGATCCCGGCGGGGTAAAGCACGGCCACTCCGCGTGCCGGTACCACCCCAACAGTTCGCCCTTCGATCAGGAGTGTATCGTGGACGTGGATGAAGGGACGTACTCAATCGCCGCAGGAACGCTACCCAACAACCCCGATATTGAGGCCAAGGGATCCCTGACGGAACAGCAGATGAGGGAACTCTACAATAAGCTTTTCAGGTCCCAGTACTTCTCCAGGGCCGTGCTCAAGGATGTCCACAGGAGCTTCAACGATGCCGGGATCACGTCGCTGAAAATGCCATAAGCTTGACACCGCCCCTGTCCCGAGGTAGGCTTTTCCTGCGGTTGGGAGAGCTGCATGAGCGGTTCGCTGGACATAGGGCCGCCCGGCCGCATTCTTGCTAATAGCTACCCACATGGTCGTTGCACCTGTGGCGCGGGGCCGGGAGACCGGCCCCTGCCCTCAATTCCGCGATGCTTCTCTTCCTTTCCGAAAATCTTGCCCTTTCAAGCCCACATCGTATATACTATATAGGATATACGATGCAATATGGAGGATGCCATGCAGAAAGTTCTTCTTTCATTGCCAGACCGTCTGGCCGAAAGGATGAAGGCCGTTATACCTCCCGGCCAGCGTAGCAAGGTCCTGGCGGACCTTCTCGAGACCGAGGTGAAGCGCCGGGAAGAGGATCTCTATCAGTGTGCCCTCGACGTTGAGAATGACCAGGCCCTCAGCGAGGAGATGAAAGACTGGGACGTGACCGCGGGAAACGGCATAGACGATGAAACGTGGTGACATATACTGGGTGAATCTCAATCCGTCAACCGGTTCCGAGATCAGGAAGAGACGCCCGTGCGTGATCATCGGCGCAACGCCCGTCAATGAAGCAAGACGAACCGTTGTTGTTGTTCCCCTTTCTTCCGTCGGCAAGCCAAGACCCCCATTGGCCATCCCGGTTACATGCCTTGGCAGAAAGGCCGTTGCGGTGTGTGACCAGATCAGGGCGGTGGACAAGAGTCGTCTTGTGGAGAAGGCAGAGGAGATCTCCAGGGAGGACCTGGCGGAAATAGAGAAGGGCCTTCGCCAGGTGCTGGTGCTGTGATCAGATCGGGCTCCTTCCTGACCAACCAGAAGATCGTCAATGGGTGGATGCAGAGCCCCGGGCACAGGAAGAACCTCCTGTCCGGGGAGTTCGAAGAGATAGGAGTGGCGGTCGTGAAGGGCCGGCTGGAGGGGGGCGAGGGGTGGATCGCCGTGCAGGTGTTCGGGAAGCAGTCGCCGGCGGTGAGGGAGGAGAAATAGAGCTCAGGCTGTGAAATTGCCCAAGAATGTCCAGGGTATCAGAACAACGTTCAATTTTATATTGACAAAAATAGTACCATGACGATAATTATATATAAATCAATG
>JAAYAK010000012.1 GCA_012719415.1 Syntrophorhabdus sp. | reverse complement strand
TGGTCATTGGAATTTGATCATTGGTCATTATCTTCAACAGGGTGATATGCTCGAAAACCTTGCCATCATCGGAACGATCGCGTTCGTTCACCTTCTCGGCGCCATGAGCCCGGGGCCGGACCTTGCCATGTCGGTGCGCAATTCCCTGACCTATTCGCGAAGGACGGGGATATTCACGGCTGTCGGGTTCGGGCTGGGCGTGGCCGTTCACGTTGCCTACTGCATAGCCGGGATAGCCGTCGTCATCGCGCGATCCATCCTCGTCTTCAGCACGATCAAGTACCTGGGGGCGGCATATCTGCTGTACATAGGGATACGGTCGGTCGTCAGCCGGCAGCCCGGGATGGAGGCGGATGTGGTGACGAAAAGGAAAGACATCTCTCCCTTCAGGGCAGTCCGCATGGGGTTTTTCACGAACATCCTGAACCCCAAGGCGACGCTCTTTTTCCTCGGCCTTTTCACGGTCGTCATATCTCCTGCCGCGCCCCCGCCCCGCCATATTCTCGTCATCGCGGGCATTGTCATGGTGGTGGACACCATGCTGTGGTTCGGTTTCGTGGCCCTTTTCCTCAACGAGAGGCACGTGAGGTCCTTTTTTGAGAGGTTTCAGGGTTATTTCAACAGGGCCTTCGGGGGAGTGCTCATCCTTCTGAGCATTAAGATAGCGCTTTCGCGCGATTAGCCGTCCCGTGGAGACACGCACGAAGCAAAAGTGATGACAGGCACCCCTCGACGTGCTATAGTGAATACGGGTTTCCGTCCGGAAGCTCAAGGGTCTTCAAAACGCATAAGGCAAAGAGGGAAAGATAGGGTTTGTCCTGAAGGGGTGGTGTGAACTATCGACCATCATAAGGAGGAGTTTGTCATGGAAGAAAAGCTTGCTAACCCCGCACCACTCGGCCTCATGGGATTCGGTATGACCACCGTGCTTCTGAACATCCACAACGCGGGGTTCTTCCCCGTGGGATCGATGATCCTCGCGATGGGGGCCTTTTACGGAGGCCTTGCCCAGATCATTGCTGGCATCCTGGAGTACAAGAAAGGAAACACCTTCGGCGTAACGGCCTTCACGTCGTACGGCCTTTTCTGGTGGACCCTCGTATTCATTCTCGTCTTCAAGGGACTTCCCGGGAACCCCGAATCCTTCATGGGATGGTACCTCTTCATGTGGGGCCTGTTCACCTTCTTCATGTGGTTCGGTACGTGGGGCAAGAACAGGGGCATACAGTTCGTGTTCCTGAGCCTTTTCATCCTCTTCTGGCTTCTTGCCATCCGTGACTGGACGGGCAGTACCGCCATCGGCACCCTTGCCGGATGGGAAGGCATCATCTGCGGCCTCTCCGCCGTCTACCTGGCAATGGCCGAGGTCTTGAACGAGGTGCACGGAAGGACCGTCCTTCCCATAGGGGAGATAAAGAAGTAAGGACAGTTTCAGGTCTCAGGTCTCACGTTTCAAGCAGAGGCAAGAAATACGCCCCTCCAGCCGATAAGGCAGAGGGGCGTATTTGTCACACGGTATGTATAGCTTCACGCGCGTTTCTTTGGCTTTTGGCCTAAAACCTGAAACCTGAAACTTGAGACTTGAGACCGTCTTCTCACCTGTCCCTGTTCTTCCACTGCATGAAGAGTATGATGGCTGCCCAGATGAAGGCGGCTGTCATGATGAGGGAGCCGAAGACGTGTGACGTGTTGGCCAGAGTGTGGTCGAGGTTGAGCAGGCCAAGGCGCCCGAGGATGTTGTTCCAGTCGTGGTATCCGGGGACGTCCTGTCCCGTCACGCCGCCGAGGAGCATCAGCTGCTGAGCTCGGGCGTCGTTGATGTAGGGGGCCATGTCGATGAAATTCTGTCCCGTCCACCACAGCGCGAAGGAGGCGGCAAAGGCGTCGCCCCGTTTCAGAAAGGCGGCGAGACAGATGACGGGTATGAGCACCTGCATGAGGCTTCCTCCCAGCACGCCCATGAAGTCGCCGAGGATGCGAAAGACAATGTGCCCGGCCTCATGGAAGGGAAGGCTGATGTTGTGGAAAAAGGAATGGCCCGCCAGTTCGCTGGATGGCAGGTGGACCATGAGCCTTACGCCCGCAACGACAAGAAGCGCGAACACCAGGCACCTTCCCCAGAAATAGAAGGGATTCACCTTCACCTGGGCAGGGAAGAGAAGACGCATGAGAGCAGGTCCATCCTCGTCCATCGCTATGGCGACCGACGCTTTTCCATTTCCTTCTCTCACCGGGTCGCCCAGGGACCCGGCCAGCGTCTCGTAAGCCCAGGTGATCTCCCTGATCCTGTCCCAGTCGCCCTCGAATTCCCTCTTCAGGCGCCCGAAGGCCTCCTCCACCTCCTCCCGCGACGCCCCCTCGGGAAGGCCGAGAATGCCATAACAGGTTTCCTCGATACCACCCATCATCCTAACCTACCATGTCAACCGACAGGGAGCAAACAGGGTTTCAAGTCTCAGGTTTCAAGCCTCACGCTTCA
>JAAYAK010000011.1 GCA_012719415.1 Syntrophorhabdus sp. | reverse complement strand
GGATCCCGTACTGCGCTGTCTGCCCTCTTTCTTTGTCTTTGCCCTTGAACCCTTGAACCTTTGAACTCTTGAACCGTCTTTACGCCTTTTTCATCTTGTGCTTGATGAATTCGATGACGCCGGGCATCACGGAGAGGATGATGATGGCGAAGATGACGAGAGTGAAGTTGCGCTTCACCATGGGGATGTTGCCGAAGAAGAAGCCGGCATAGGCGAAGGCCGCTATCCAGAGAATGCCGCCAATGACGTTGTAGCTTATGAACCTGCCGTAGGTCATGCTGCCGATGCCGGCGACGAAGGGGGCGAAGGTCCGTATGATGGGCACGAAGCGGGCTATTATGATCGTCTTGCCGCCGTACTTCTCGTAGAACTCGTGGGTCCTGTCCAGGTACTTCCGGTTCAGGAAACGTACGTTCTCGTTATGAAAGACCTTCGGACCCGCGTAGTTCCCTATCCAGTAATTGGCTGTGTCGCCCAGCACGGCCGCTATCGAAAGGAGGACGAAGAGCCAGAGTATACTGAAATCACCGCGGGCCGCAAAGGTCCCGGCGGCAAACAGAAGGGAGTCTCCCGGAAGCAGCGGGGCGACGACAAGACCGGTCTCGCAGAATATGATGACAAAGAGGATGAGGTAGGTCCACGTGCCGTAGCTCCGTATGAGCTCGCTCAGGTGGACGTCTATGTGGATGATGAAATCGAGTACCATCTTGACGAATTCGAACACGCTGTATATTCCTCCTCGATCGGTTTGGCCGGGAAAATTCCCTGTATAGTACACTTTTGCCCCCTCTTGAGTCAATGAATTGATGGAGAACCATTTTCTTGTAGTTGCCGGAGAGCTGTCTTATATTAGTGACACGTCGCGCTGGGGAGCAAGGAGAGAAGGATGCCCGAAAAGATAGAACTGCCCATCACCGGCATGAACTGCGCGGCATGCGCCGCCCGCATAGAGAAGATGCTCAACAAGATGGAAACGGTTAAGGAGGCCCGCGTCAATTTCCCTCTCAAGAAGGCGGTCATCCTTCCGAAGACCAGTCTCGAGCTGAAGGATGTCGTCTCCCTGATCCGCGATATCGGGTACGACGTGGACATGGAGGCAGATGTCACGGTCCGGGCGCGGAAGGAAGAGGCGGAGCTGAAGAGGGATTTCACCTGGGCGGTCTCGCTCACCATCCCCATCATGGTCTTCTCCATGTGGATGGTCCTGCCCTTCAACAACTTCATCCTCCTCGCGCTCACCATACCCGTCCAGTTCTATTTCGGTCTGCGCTTCCACACGTCGGCCCTCATCAACCTCAAACACTACACCGCCGACATGAACACCCTCATATCAGTGGGTACGTCGGCGGCATTCTTCTACAGCGCCTTCGTCACCTTCTTCCCCCACGTGGTGAGCGCCGCCGGCGTGTCGACGATGACCTATTTCGACTCCAGCGCCATGATCGTCTCTCTCATCCTCCTCGGCAGGTATTTCGAATCAAAGGCCAAGACGCGGACTTACACGGCGATCAAACTCCTCTACGAGCTCTCGCCCAGGGAATGCGTGCTCCTCAAGGACGGTGTCGAGATGCGGGTCCCCACGGACACCCTGGAGGTCGGCGACACGGTCCTCATACGGCCCGGGGAAAAGGTCCCCATCGACGGGGTCGTCCTGACGGGCAACACTTACGTCGATGAGTCGATGATCACCGGCGAGAGCATGCCCGTGCACAAAGAGCCCGACGACGAGGTCATAGGCGGGACCATCAACGGCAAGGGCTCCATCACCATCAGGACCGCGCGGATCGGCTCCGACACGGTCCTCGCCAGGGTCATACGCCTTGTCGAGGAAGCACAGTTCACGAAGGCCCCCGTGCAGCGTCTGGCAGACAGGGTCGCGGGCGTCTTCGTCCCCAGCGTCATAGCCGTCGGCATCTCAGCCTTCCTGGTCTGGTTCTTCTTCGGTCCCGAACCACGGATAACCAACTCCATCCTCTCCTTCGTGAGCGTCCTTATCATCGCGTGTCCCTGCGCGCTGGGACTCGCTACCCCCACGGCCATCATGGTCGCCACCGGAGTCGGAGCGCGAAGAGGGATCCTGATCAAGAGCGCCGAGGCCCTGGAACTCACGAACAAGGCGAGGAACGTCCTTTTCGACAAGACAGGCACCCTGACGGAGGGCGTCATAGTCCTCGCCGACATCATACCGCTCGCGTCCGC
>JAAYAK010000010.1 GCA_012719415.1 Syntrophorhabdus sp. | reverse complement strand
CCGAAAAAGGGTTGCTGCGGATACGAGAACACCATCCACTACAGGAACGGAAAATGCGCGATAATCACCGATACCGATGACAGCATCGTTATCGTATGAAATACCTCTTTTCCACAGGATGTCTGTACCATCTCCCCATCGAGGAGATCTTCGTCCTTGCGCGCGAGGGCGGGTTCGATGGCTGTGAGCTCGTCATAGACCAGCATTTCATGAGCGACGGCTACCTGGACAGGGTTCAGGCCTGCCTCGATATCCTTCCCGTTCTCACCGTCCATGCCCCCTTTCTCAAGATGAAGAAGTGGGGTACAAAGATGGAGGAGCTGAAAAGAAGCATCGATATCGCCCGCGTCCTCGGGGCAGGCGTCGTCAATTTCCATCCCCCCGCGTGGCTGACGATGGAGATCGGCTTTGCCCGATGGCTGAAAAGCATCGAGGATTTCCAGGGGGAGCTCGATTGTGCCGATATCGCGCTCACCATCGAGAACATGCCCCGGGAAGGCAAACACCTCATGCTCACATCGTACATTCTCAATGATATCAACGATCTCGTCGCCTTCGGCCAGGAGCATAACCTTTATTTCACTTTCGACACGACCCACCTCGCCAGCTTTGGTGTGGATATCATTGCCCCTTTCATAAAGGTCTTCAGGACGGGCAGGCTGCGGAACATCCATCTCAGTGACTCCGGTGAACATCAAAGTCACCTCTTTCTCGGAAGAGGCAACCTTCCCATCGCCAAATTCCTGAACACGGTCCGAAGACTGGGTTACAATGGTACCCTGACCTTCGAAGTTTCCCCCCGGGAGCTTCCGAAGGCCAGGGAATGGCTCGTCAGGCTCATGGAGTACCAGCTCCGGCTGATCAAGCTGCATACAGGGGCTTCGGTGGTGTGACATGGCAAAAAAAACCGTCTTCGTTTGCTCCTCCTGCGGCCATGAGACCCTGAAATGGCTGGGGAAATGCCCCATGTGCCAGGGATGGGACACATTCAGGGAATTCGCGCCAGCGTCAAAGGCGGATGGTAAGGAACCACGCCGGCCCGTCATTCTCACCGATGAAGAGCTTGCCGACGAAGAGAGGATCGCGACGGGCATAGGAGAAATGGACCGCGTCCTGGGCGGTGGCATGACGATAGGGTCCGCCATCCTCCTCGGCGGCGATCCCGGGATAGGCAAAACGACCCTGTGCTTCGAGGTAGCCGCAAGACTCACCGAACTCGGTCTCAAGGTCCTCTACGTTTCCGGGGAAGAATCCCTGAAACAGCTCGCGTCCCGGAAGAAAAGGCTCAGGCTCACGGCGGATTTTGCCTTTCTCACCACCAATCACCTCGACGACATCCTCTCGGCGGTCAATGAGGAGCGCTACGCCCTCGTCATCGTCGATTCCGTCCAGGCCGTCTACAACCCCAAGCTCCCCATGCTGCCGGGGAGCATGGGCCAGGTCAAGGACGTGTCCACACGGCTTACGATGGAAGCAAAGTCCCTCGACACCAGCCTCATCTTCATAGGCCACGTCACCAAGGAGGGTGTCATAGCGGGCCCCAAGGTGCTGGAGCACATGGTCGATACGGTCCTGTACT
>JAAYAK010000009.1 GCA_012719415.1 Syntrophorhabdus sp. | reverse complement strand
CCTTAATATCAAGACTTTTTATCTTGACATAGCTCCCGCCTGAAAGATAATATTAAGTTTATAAAAATTTTCACAAATGAAGCTGCAGTACCCTTTAGAAGTTCAGAAAACGACGAAAAGGAGAGGGCCGTTATGAAGTTAGAGGGTAAGAACGCAATTGTAACGGGTGGCGGTAGAGGTGTGGGGAGGGCCATCAGCCTGGCCTTTGCCCAGGAAGGCGCGAACGTGGTCATCAACTACGCCGGGAACCAGAAGGCGGCGGACGAAGTTGTCGAGATGATCAAGGGGATGGGCAGGAAGGCGGTCGCCGTGAAGGGCGATGTCGGACAGGAGGCGGATGCCCAGAAGATCGTGGAGACCTGCGCCGAGGCCTTCGGATCGGTCCACATCATCATCAACAACGCGGGCATCTCCAAGCCTTCGATGATGCACAAGATGAGCGTGGAAACCTGGGATGAGGTCGTAAACGTCCAGATGAGGGGCCCCTGGCTCATGGCCAAGGCCGCGTCGAAGTACTTCATGCAGCAGAATTACGGCAGGATCGTCAACGTGACCTCCGTCGCCGGCGTGGTCGGCACCATCGGTCAGATCAACTACAGCGCCGCCAAGGGCGGGGTGATCTCCATGACCAAGTCGATGGCGCGGGAGCTTGCAAAATTCAACGTCACGGCCAATGTTGTTTCCCTGGGCATCGTCACCACCGAGATGACCCATACCATATCGACGGACGAGAAGCTCAAAGAGATCTACACGAAGCGTATCCTTCTCGGACGGTACGCGGACCCGGAAGATGTCGCACCGGCCTTCGTATTTTTTGCTTCCGATGACGCCCGCTACATCACGGGCCAGCTGCTGTGCGTGGATGGCGGTTACGGAATGACGTAAAAAATTGAGGGAGGTGATCTACGTTCACTCAAATATATAAGGAGGTGTTGTAATGGCTGATGTACCAAAAACAATAAAGCAGTGGCAGATGGTGCAACCCACCGTCTTCAACAGAGAGACGAAAGAGACGACCCCCGGCAAGCTCGAAAAGGCAGAGATCCCGGTTCCGGAACTGAAGGCAGGAGAAGTCCTGGTCGAGATCGCAGGCTGCGGCGTATGCCACACCGACCTTGGATACTTCTTTGACGGCGTTCCCACCGTCAGCAAACCGCCTCTGGCGCTCGGCCACGAGATAGCCGGCACCGTCATTGCCGGCGATCCCGCGTGGATCGGCAAAGAGGTCATCATCCCCGCCGTTATGCCCTGCAGACAGTGCATACTCTGCAAGACCGGAAGGGGCAACAGGTGCCTCGCCCAGAAGATGCCCGGCAACTCGATAGGCGTGTACGGCGGCTTCGCGAGCCATATCGTCGTTCCCACGATCGACCTGTGCCTTGTCCAGGACAAGAAGGGTTACAAGCTGGAACAGCTCGCCGTCGTGGCGGACGCCGTGACCACCCCGTACCAGGCATGCAAGAGGGCCGACCTTCAGCCCGGTGACAACGTCATCGTTATCGGCGCAACGGGCGGCGTGGGCGTGTACATGGCCCAGACCGTGAAGGCGCTCGGGGCGAAGACCGTCATCGGCATCGCCAGGAACCAGGAAAAACTCCAGAGGGCCCTGGGCTACGGTTGCGACTACGTTATCAGCACCCTCGACAAGACGAATAAGGACGTTGTAGGCGAGTGGAGAGGCATCTGCAAAGCCAACGGCCTTCCCAACACAGGCTGGAAGATATTCGAGGTCACCGGCTCCAAGGCCGGCCAGGAACTCGCCCTCGATCTTCTCTCCTTCGTGGGCAAACTCATTCTCGTCGGCTTCGGCATGGCGAAGAGTGAATACATGTTCTCGAAGCTCATGGCCTTCGACGCCGAAGTCATCGGCACCTGGGGCTGTCTGCCCGAGTACTACCCGATCGTCCTCGACATGGTCCTCAGCAAGAGGATCCAGATCGACCCCTTCGTAGAGGTCCGGCCGATGAGCACCATCGCGGCAACCTTCGAGGAGATCCACAAGGCAGGTTCACCTGCGAAACGCGTTGTGCTGACACCTGATTTTTAAGGTTCTAAACAAAAACTTTTAGGAGGAAAGTATGGGATTAGAATGGATGCCAAGAGAAAATGAGAAAAAAGACCATTTCAGGTTCACCGATCAGCACTGGGGAACGGAAGCCCCCTGCGTAGTGTATGAAAAGAAACCCTTGAAAGACAACAAGGGCAATGTCGTCCCCGGGCTGTACGTCGCGTGGGTCAGGCTCAACAACCCTTCACAGTTCAACTCCTACACGACCGAGATGGTCAAGGGCGTCATCGCCGGTTTCGAGAATTCATCCGTTGACCGCGAGGTCGTCGGCGTTGTCTTCACCGGCACGGGCCCCTTCGCCTTCTGCACCGGCGGCAACACGAAAGAGTACTCAGAGTACTACAGCAGACGGCCGGAAGAATACGGCGCGTACATGGAACTCTTCAACAACATGGTCGACTCCATCCTCATGTGCAAGAAGCCGGTCATCTCCCGCGTGAACGGCATGAGGGTTGCCGGCGGCCAGGAGATCGGCACCGCCTGCGACATCACCCTTACCTCTGACCTCGCCATTTTCGGTCAGGCAGGCCCCAGGCACGGTTCCGCCCCCGTCGGCGGCGCCTCCGACTTCCTCCCCTCCTACATGAGCATCGAAGATGCGATGTGGAGCTGCATCAGCTGCGAGATGTGGTCGGCATACAAGATGTGGTGGAAGGGCCTCCTCACCAAGGCATTCCCCGTCCTGAAAGACGACAAGGGCAACTGGGTACGGAACCCGCAGGTCATCACCGACAAGTTCTTCGACAACGGCGAGATCGTCTACGGCGAGAACAAAGCCGGTCAGGAGTTCAAGGATGCGCGGGCGTGGGTCGGCGAAAAACAGAAAGCCGGCGACGTCGACTTCTCCCTCCTGGATGGGGAGATCGACAGGATCATGTGGACCTACGCGAACCTCTTCCCGGGCTGCCTCATGAAATCCATCGACGGCATCCGCCAGAAGAAGAAATTCTTCTGGGATACCATGAAGAACGAGCACCGTCACTGGCTCGCCGCCAACATGGGCATCGAGGCCTTCCTCGGGTTCGGCGCGTTCAACACCAAGAAGATCACCGGAATGGACACCATCGATTTCATCAAGTACCGCAAGGGCGTCGCGGACGGCGTTCTCATGGACGATACCTTCATGGCGGAAGTTCTCGGCAAACCTCAGAAGTAGCGATGAGGAAAACTTTAGGGGGGAGCACATCCCCCCTATTTTTTTTGAAAGAAGGAGAACCATCATGGCTTTCACGCATATAGCATTCGAAAAGAAGAACAAGGTTGCAACAATCACCCTTAACGAGCCGCCCTCGAACTGGCTGACCATCCTTATGATGAGGGAGATCGTCGAGGCGATCATGGACGTCAAGAAAGACCCGACGATCCAGCTTCTCGTCTTTGATCACGCCGGAGAAAAGGCCTTCTGCGACGGCGTCGACGTGGCCGACCACACTGCGGACAAGGTCCTCGACATGATCGAGGTGTTCCACAGAATGTTCCGGCTCATGGAAGAGCTGGACTGCACGACGGTGGCGCTCGTCAACGGCAGGTCCCTGGGCGGTGGATGCGAGCTCATGGCCTTCTGCGACATCGTCATCGCCTCCGAGAAGGCAAAGATCGGCCAGCCCGAGATCGCGGTAGGCGTGTTCCCTCCCATCGCTGCGGCGTGGTTCTCGAAGATCATCGGCCTCAAGAAGACATACGAGCTTATCCTGACTGGCAAGATAATCGGTGCCAAGGAAGCTGAGGCGCTCGGTCTTGTGAACACCGTTCTGCCCGCCGAGAACTTCAAGGCGGAAGCGGAGAAATACATGGCCGATTTCCTCAAGCACAGCAGGCCCGTGGCAATGTGGACAAGGCGCGCCATCAAGGCAAGTCTCAACATCAACTTCCTCGAAGCCCTCCGGATGTCTGAGATCATGTACCTCGACGGCTGCATGAAGACAAAGGATGCCATCGAAGGGATAAGCGCATTCATGGACAAGAGGAAAGCGGTCTGGAAGGACGAGTAACCGTACCAGATGAAATACGCGCCGAAAGAAGAAATAGACGCACGCATCGCGAAGCTGAAGACATTAATGGAAAAGGCCTCTCTCGACGGGGCCTTTTTTCATTACAAAATTGACTACTATTACCTCTCGGGCACGATGCAGGACTGCCTGCTCTTCGTACCCCTCGACGGCGATCCGACCCTTTTCGTCAAGCGTGAGATCTCAAGGGCCCGCAGGGAATCGCCCCTTGGCAGCATCGTACCCTACCGGTCCGCCAAGGACATTCCGCAGCACGTGAAACCCGTGAAACGCCTGGGTATGCAGCTCGATGTCATGCCTTACAACGATGTGATAAAGTTCAGGAGCCTTTTCGGGAATGTCGAATTCGTCGACTCTTCGCCTCTCACAAAGGAACTCCGCAAACGCAAGTCCCCCTTTGAAATCGCCCTGATGGAAAAAGCCGCCGAGATCGGCAGGAAGGTGTACGCCCGCGTGCCGGAATTCCTGCGGGAGGGGGTAACGGAGATCGAGGTGGGAGGCCAGATGGAGGCCTACGCCAAATCGCTGGGCCACGAGGGCCTTCTGAGGGTCCGCTCACTGAATTACGAAGCCTACACCTGGCACATCCTGAGCGGCCGGACGGGCAGCATAGTCAGCCAATCCGATTCTCCCATGGGCGGGCTCGGCCTGTCCCCGGCATTCCCCGTCGGCGCCAGTTTCAAGAAGATACGGAGGAACGAGCCCATTCTCGTGGATTTCGGCATCTGCTATCACGGCTACCAGGTGGACCAGACCAGGATGTATGCCATCGGCTCCATGCCGGATATCTTTGTCGGGGCATACGACGCGTGCAGGGAGATCCATGACCGGGTGCTGGACAAGGTCGCCGAAGGATACACGAGCAAGGAACTCTTCGAATACTCAAAGGATCTCGGGGACAAACTCGGGTACGGGGAATACTATCTCGGGTACAAACCGCACAAGGTGCGGTTCCTCGGTCACGGCATCGGCATCGAACTGGCGGAGCTTCCCTATATAGCCGCCAGTCATACCTATCCCATAGAGGACGGGGCCGTCTTCGCGATCGAGCCGAAAATGGTCTTCCCGAAAAAGGGTTGCTGCGGATACGAGAACACCATCCACTACAGGAACGGAAAATGCGCGATAATCACCGATACCGATGACAGCATCGTTATCGTATGAAATACCTATTTTCCACAGGATGCCTGTACCATCTCCCCATCGAGGAGATCTTCGTCCTCGCGCGCGAGGGTGGGTTCGATGGCTGTGAGCTCGTCATAGACCAGCATTTCATGAGCGACGGTTACCTGGATCGGGTTCAGGCCTGCCTCGATATCCTTCCCGTTCTCAGCGTCCATGCCCCCTTTCTCAAGATGAAGAAGTGGGGTACAAAGATGGAGGAGTTGAAAAGAAGCATCGATATCGCCCGCGTCCTCGGGGCAGGCGTCGTCAATTTCCATCCCCCCGCGTGGCTGACGATGGAGATCGGCTTTGCCCGATGGCTGAAAAGCATCCAGGATTTCCAGAGGGAGCTCGATTGTGCCGATATCGCGCTCACCATCGAGAACATGCCCCGGGAAGGCAAACACCTCATGCTCACATCGTACATCCTCAATGATATCAACGATCTCGTCGCCTTCGGCGAGGAGCATAACCTTTATTTCACATTCGACACGACCCATCTCGCCAGCTTTGGCGGGGACATCATTGCCCCTTTCATAAAGGTCTTCAGGACGGGCAGGCTGCGGAACATCCATCTCAGTGACTCCGGTGAACATCAAAGCCATCTCTTCCTGGGAAGAGGCAACCTTCCCATCGCCAGGTTCCTGAACACGGTCCGAAGACTGGGTTACAATGGTACCCTGACCTTCGAAGTCTCCCCCCGGGAGCTTCCGAGGGCCAGGGAATGGCTCGTCAGGCTCATGGAGTACCAGCTCCGGCTGATCAAGCTGCACACAGGGGCTTCGGTGGTGTGACATGGCAAAAAAGACCGTCTTCGTTTGCTCCTCCTGCGGGCATGAAACCCTGAAATGGCTGGGTAAATGCCCCATGTGCCAGGGATGGGACACATTCAGGGAATTCGCACCAACGTCAAGGTCGGATGGCAAGGAACCACGCCGGCCCGTCATTCTTACCGATGAAGAGCTTGCCGACGAAGAGAGGATCGCGACGGGCATAGGAGAAATGGACCGTGTCCTGGGCGGCGGCATGACGATAGGGTCCGCCATCCTCCTCGGCGGCGATCCCGGGATAGGCAAAACGACGCTCTGCTTCGAGGTGGCCGCGAGGCTCACCGGGCTCGGCCTCAAGGTCCTCTACGTTTCCGGGGAAGAATCCCTGAAACAGCTCGCGTCCCGGAAAAAGAGGCTCAGGCTCACGGCGGACTTTGCCTTTCTCACCACCAATCACCTCGACGACATCCTCTCGGCGGTCAATGAGGAGCGCTACGCCCTCGTCATCGTCGATTCCGTCCAGGCCGTCTACAACCCCAAGCTCCCCATGCTGCCGGGCAGCATGGGCCAGGTCAAGGACGTATCCACACGGCTTACGATGGAAGCAAAGTCCCTCGACACCAGCCTCATCTTCATAGGCCACGTCACCAAGGAGGGTGTCATAGCGGGCCCCAAGGTGCTGGAGCACATGGTCGATACGGTCCTGTACT
>JAAYAK010000008.1 GCA_012719415.1 Syntrophorhabdus sp. | reverse complement strand
TGTGACTTGTGACCTGCGACCTGCGACCTGTGACTTGTGACTTGCGACCTGCGACCTGCAACGTGAGAGGGGACTGACATGAAGATAACACGAGAGACTGTTGAGTACGTGGCGCATCTTGCGAGGCTTGATCTCGACGCCGGGGAGGTGGATGCCTATACGCGGCAGATCGACAGCATCCTCGAGTACATGGACTCGCTGAACGCCCTCGATACCGAGGGTGTGGAACCCACGAGCCATCCCGTTCCGGTGGGATGCGTCATGAGGGAGGACGCCGTCAGGGATTCCTTCACGGCGGAGGAATCGGTGGGCAACGCCCCGGCAAGGATCGACACCTTCTTCAAGGTACCGCCGATCATAGAGGTGGAGGAGTAGAAACCGGCTTGAGCCGCAGCCGCTTGAATCGCTTGAGCCGCTTGACTGGCCGTCGATAGAGTCCCTTTCCCCGTCATTCCGGCGAAGGCCGGAATCCAGGGATGCTTCTGTCGCGGCGGTGAGTGGTGGTGCTGGGCAGGGAGGTTGCAACGTTTCCTGCCGGATGGTTGCTTACGCGGGAGTTTTTCCTGGATTCCGGCCTTCGCCGGAATGACGGAGGAGAGGGTTGGCGGGGTGACGTCACAGCATTGACCGGACCCGGAAGCAGGTTTGTCAAAAGGATTTTGACGGTAATAGGCGAACGCGGGATGGGATTGGGGGAGAATATGCGGCCCCGATGTGGTTAGCTCAGAGGAGATGAGGTGTGGATATACTGAATTCGACGATAGCGCAGTTAAGAGAGATGCTGAAGAAGAAAGAGATCAGCTCCGTGGAGTTGACGGGGTATTATCTCGATCGCATAGGGAAGTATAACGGCGAGATACTGGCCTATCTGAGGACGACGGACGATCACGCCATGGAGATGGCGCGCGAGGCGGATGAAAAGATCGCGCGCGGGGAAAACGCGCCGCTTCTGGGGATACCGCTCGGTATGAAGGACATCCTGTGTACGAAGGGGATCGAGACCACCTGCGCCTCGAACATACTGAAAGGCTTCGTGCCCCCCTATGACGCCACGGTCATCAGGAAACTCAAGGAGGCCGGCTTCGTGCATCTCGGCAGGCTCAATATGGACGAGTTCGCCATGGGCTCATCCACAGAGAACTCGGCCTTCCAGACGACGGCGAACCCCTGGGACACCTCCCGGATCCCCGGCGGATCGAGCGGCGGCTCCGCCGCGGCGGTTGCCTCAGGGCTCTGCGTGGGCGCCCTCGGCACCGATACGGGCGGCTCCATCCGCCAGCCGGCGAGCCTCTGCGGCGTTATCGGTATGAAACCCACCTACGGAAGGGTTTCCCGGTATGGCCTCATAGCCTTCGCCTCGTCCCTCGACCAGATAGGTCCCTTCTCCCGAACCGTAAGCGACTGTGCCACCATGCTCGGCGTCATCGCGGGGTATGACCCGCTCGATTCCACGTCCATCCCCGAACCCGTTCCTGACTATCACTCCTTCCTGGGCAGGGACATCAAGGGGCAAAGGATCGGCATACCCGGCGAATACTCCGTCGAGGGCATGGAAGACGAGGTCAGAAAGAACTACGAAGAGAACCTGCAGGTCCTCAAGGACCAGGGAGCCGAACTCGTCGACGTGTCCCTTCCCCACACGCGCCACGCCGTTGCCACCTATTACATCATCTGCACCGCCGAGGCCTCGTCGAACCTCGCGCGCTATGACGGCGTCAAGTACGGCTTGCGTGAGGAAGGCAAGGACATCATCGACATGTACAAGAAGACCCGTTTCGCGGGTTTCGGCAAGGAGGTCAAACGCAGGATCATCCTCGGGACCTACGTGCTCTCCTCTGGTTACTACGATGCCTATTACCGCAAGGCGGGCAAGGTCCGCACCCTCATCAGGCGCGATTTCGATGATGCCTTCGCGTCCTGCGACCTCATCGTCACGCCCGTCTCCCCGACGACGGCCTTCAGGGTCGGGGAGCGCCTGGAAGACCCGCTGACCATGTATCTCTCGGACATCTTCACCATACCCGTCAACCTGGCGGGCCTGCCGGGCATTTCCATCCCGGGCGGCTTCGACAAGAAGGGCCTTCCCATAGGCCTCCAGATCATCGGCAAACCGCTGGATGAGGGAAGGATGCTGCAGGCGGCGCATGTGTTCGAGTCGGTGAAAAAGGTGGAGACGATACCGGAACGGCTGCTGGGGTGAAGGAAAAGATAAAAGACTGCCTCACGCCCGCTTCGCTCAAGCACACAGAGGGCGCAGAGAAATGCAGAAAAGATCGCCGCCTGATCCCGGAGCCTCCCGGTATCAGGCGGCACTTGCATCCCGCCATTCGGCGGGCGGCAAAGAATGTCCTTGCCGGGTTGGTTTTTCCTCCCGTTCCTCAGAGCGGGATCGAAGGTTCCCGGGAGTTTTTTGCTTTTCTAAAATTCCCGGGAAGGCTTTTCTTTCTTCGTTTTTCTCCGTGCTCTCTGCGGGCTCCAGAGACGAACGAAGTGAGGAACGGGCGTGAGATGAGTCTTTAGAGAGGTCAGGTTTAGACGATGGATGCGAGGGACGCGAAAGGGTTGTTGACGGCGCTTAAGAATATGGGCGTCGATGAATATGCGTTTGCCGAAAGGGAAGGGCCGACGCTCTCGGAGCTCAAGAAGACGGTCCTCTCCTGCGAGAGGTGCGCTCTGGCGAAGACGCGCAAGAATGTCGTCTTCGGAGAAGGGAGCCCGAAGGCCGATATCGTCTTCGTCGGAGAGGCACCCGGAGAGGAAGAGGACAACCAGGGACGGCCCTTCGTCGGCAGGGCGGGCAAGCTCCTCGACCAGCTCATCGAACGCATCGGGATCAAGAGGAGCGATGTCTTCATCTGCAACGTTCTCAAGTGCCGGCCGCCCGGGAACCGCGACCCCGAGCCGGATGAGGCAGCGGCGTGCAAGGAATATCTCGTCGCGCAACTCGATATCATCCGGCCCCGCATCATCTGCACCCTCGGGCGCCACGCCTATAACACCCTCCTTGAAACGGATGCCCCGATATCACGCATCCGCGGCAAATTGACGACCTTCCGCGGCATTCCACTTTTGCCCACCTACCACCCCTCCTATCTCCTGCGCAGCCAGACCAAGATAAAGGAGGCCTGGGAAGACATGGACAAGCTAAAAACGATGCTCTAGCCACCCACCCCGCCCTGTCACCGAAAAAATGACGTCCGCCTCACCGGAACAGCTACACAACAATTACACTTTCAGCGACAGACAGGCATCTGGCGTTTTCGCTATCATATGGGCATCCATCGGGACTTGCCGGCAGTATGGCCGAAGAGCGCGGAACAGGACCGGGGCACATCAGGTTCGAAACTCTCTCAAGGAGGAGCGAGATGAAACAAGCTTTCGCAGTGATCGCCTGCATGGCCTTTGTCCTTCTCCTTTGCCGCCCGGCCGGGGCCGCCGG
This sequence comes from Syntrophorhabdus sp., assembly GCA_012719415.1. Lineage (NCBI taxonomy): Bacteria > Pseudomonadati > Thermodesulfobacteriota > Syntrophorhabdia > Syntrophorhabdales > Syntrophorhabdaceae > Syntrophorhabdus > Syntrophorhabdus sp. The sequence continues at coordinate 35,669 of JAAYAK010000008.1, read as the reverse complement.
CTACACGTACGCGGTACTCGACTACCCGGGTGCCACCCACACGGAGGCCTGGGACATCAACAACTCGGGGGTGGTCGTCGGATGGTACGACACGGATTCCGACTCCTTCTCGGAACCCCACGGCTTCGTGCTGTACGGGACGACCTGGTACCGCCTCGATCACCCGGGAGCCATGTGGACCTTTGCCATGGGGATCAATGACGGGGGAACCCTTGTTGGAACCTGGGTGGATCCCGGCGGGGTGGCCTTCGGGTTCTCCCTGACAGGCGGCGGCTATGCGCACATCGACCCCTATCCCTCGGCGGACGAAAGCTACGTCTATTCCATCAACAACGCGAACACCATTGTGGGCTGGTTCTCGGGGGACAGACCCGAGGTGCCCGCGGGCCTCAGCGGCTACTATGGCTATTCACTGAGCGGCGGCGTCTACACCTTTCTCGACTATCCCGCCGGGCCGGGGGTTATCTTTCATGCCTACGGCATTAACGACAGCGATGCCATCGTCGGTCAGTGCGTGGATTTCGAGGGGACACACTGCTGCTCCTTGAGCGGTGACACCCTGTCCTTCCTCGACCGTCCCGGGGCGGATTTCGCCGTCGCCTGGGGTGTCAATAACGGCGGGGCCATCGTCGGCGAGTATAGCGACGCGACGGGGACCCATGGCTTCCTTCTCGACGGCGCCACATGGGCAACCCTCGATTACCCCGGGGCGTTGGAGACCGTTGCCCATGGGATCAATGACAGCGGGGTGATCGTCGGGTACTTCACCGATCACTCGGGCACACATGGCTTTGTGGCCACTCCCGCGACGGATCTCATGTCCGTGGCGATCGATATCAGGCCCTGGAGCGGCAGGAATCTCATCAACGTGAGGGGTTGGGACTTCGTCCCCGTGGCCATCCTCAGCAGTCCCACCTTCGACGCCTTCGAGATGACGGACCCGGGGAGTCTCACCTTCGGGCACACGGGGAACGAGACGAGCATGGTCTTCTGCAGTCCCTGGGCCTGGGATGTCAATTACGACGGGTACGCCGACCTCCTGTGCCTCTTCAGGACAGGCACGGCAGGGTTCCAATGCGGAGACACCCGGGGTGTCCTGAAAGGGAAGACCGGCGATGGAACACCCTTTGAGGGGAAAGGCACCGTCAGGGTCTATCCCTGCCGGACAGCCTCCCGCTGAGGGCATCGACGGGTCGTCCCGTACCTTCCCGATGACGTTCCGTGCTTCCATCCTTGCAAAAACAGGTCTGACTCTGTAAGATTAGGAACTCACGTGGTATTGGGAGGGCTGAAAAGATGAGGTACATACTCGGACCCATGAAGGTCCCGTTTCTGATCCTTACGCCGATGTGCATCCTCGTCGGGATATCGACAGCCATGTGGTCAGGCGCCAGGATCGATATCCTTTCCGTGGTCCTCATCATCATTGGCGCCGTCTGCGCCCACATCAGCGTCAACGCCCTCAACGAATACTGCGATTTCAAGAGCGGCCTCGACTTCAAGACGCAGAGGACCCCCTTCAGCGGAGGCAGCGGGGCTCTCCAGGAAAGGCCCGACAAGGCGGGATGGGCCCTCGCGACGGGGGTGGTGTCCCTTGTCCTCTGTTTCACCATCGGGATGTATTTTGTCTTCACCGTCGGCGTGCTCCTTTTACCCCTCGGGCTCCTCGGCATGGCTCTCATCGTCTTCTATACCCAGTGGATCACGAAGAAACCGATCGTCTGCCTCATCGCCCCCGGCCTGGCCTTCGGCCCTCTCATGGTGCTGGGCACGCATTTCGTCCTCACCGGCAGCTATTCCCTGACCGCCCTTCTTGCATCCCTCATCCCGGGTTTTCTCGTGAGCGACCTTCTCCTTCTCAACCAGTTCCCCGACGTGGAAGCCGACGAGACGGTGGGAAGGAGACACCTGCCCATCCTCCTCGGAAGACGGAATGTGGCAAGGATATACATACTCTTCCTTGCCGCCTCCTATTTTCCCCTTTTCCTCGGCTACGCCCTCGGCGTTTTCCCCGTCCACGTATTCTTCGCCCTTGCCACGACGGTCATAGCCGTCCAGACAGCGCGCGGCGTTTTGAGGTATTCCGAGGAGATGAAGAGCCTTGTTCCCTACCTGGGCAGAAATGTGATCATTGACCTCGCCACCCCGGCGCTTTTCGCTATCGGCCTTATGATCGCGTCGTAATGCCCGGTCCCGGGCAGGAGTTCCCGAAGGGAGCAGCGCTCTCGTGGCAAGCTAGATCACTTCGTATTCGTCGACCTTCCACCTGTGGAGCTTTTCCACGGCGCCTTCGGCCGCTCTCAGGAGGACGTTGATGTCCACGGGCTTGACGAAAAAATCATCGAAACCAGCCTCGCGGCATTCTATCTGCCCGAAGATGTTCACGTAGCCCGTGAGGGCATGGATAATGGCAATACGGTTCTTCTTGCGTATCAGCCTGCAGAGGTCGACACCGCTCATCCCGGGAAGATTGAGGTCCAGGAACATTATCATAACGGTCTCGTTCTCCAGGATGCCAAGGGCTTTTTCGGCGCTTTCGGCCGTCAGGGCCTCGTAACCGCTCCTTTCGAATATCTGCTGCAACGTACCCAGAATGGCCGGCTCGTCATCAACTATCAACACCTTCTTTGGATTCATAGCGCATCTCCCCTGCGGTGAATTGGGATCATCGGGCATCCCCTTCGGTCGTCCTGCCTATGTCTGTGATCTTGATAGTACCAATGTAATCACGATTGGAATACTTTTTCAATCCCATCAGCTCCCGTGTTATCGCGCCGATCCTGTGGACCTGGTCGTTCATCATCTCGAGCGCCTCCCGTGTCCGGTCATCGGGGTTATCCATGGACAAAAGGTAAATCCGGGCACTGATGATCTGGAGGGGTTGGTTCACCTCATGACAGATCGCACCGGCCAGCTCCAGCGCGGTCGAGAGCCTGGCGCTGTGCCGCTCCTCTTCCCTTATCCGGTCGTGCCCGGCCCTGAATTCCTCAAGCTCCCGGATCTTCCGCTTCAGGCCCGCCACTTCCCGCAGGAGTTCCTCGTTTGTCCTCGCTGTGTCCTTCATCTCACCAACTGAAAGCAGTATACACCCTTATTCCTATTATCGCCCGATATCCTGATAACTTTAAAACCTCTCCACCACCCGCTGCTGTCCAGGATAACCAGATCATTCCAACGCGTCACCCGTCGTAGCAAGGAAGATAATGACCAATGACCAAGAACTGATACGGGCAGTCCGTTCTGCACTTCCGTCTGTTCAATTGGTTATTGGTAAATTGGTCATTATCTTTTTCATTGGTCATTGGAATTTGGTCATTGGTCATTATTCGCTACATTGGTCATTTCGGTCCCTTCGAACACCGTAAGGCCCCTTATGTTCCCACCGGCGAACCGGGCCATGATCTCAGCGGCCGCACCGAGCCCCTCCCTGAGATAAACCCCCTCTACGCCGGGAACAGCGTAGGAGTAGAAGAGAACGTTGCGCGTATCCTCCCGCACCCTCGTCTTCTCATCCGCTCCCTGGCACAGGACGCAGATGATGTCCTTCTCGTCCCGGAGGACGATCTCCCCCTCGACGGTGGTGAACCGGCGGCCTCCCATTCCGGCACAGACCTCTTTGCTTCGGGCCACATCGAGCGTGAGCCCCCCTTCGATACGGTCCTGGTCCGTCACCGCCACAAGGATCCCGGCGCACATCTCGGCCATGAAGTGGGCGTCAACCATCAGGTTGTACCTCGGGAAACCGCTCAAGGTGGTCCTTCTGAGATGTCCGGGCAGAGGACAATCAAACCCGAAGCTGTGGAAGAACCTGTCATAGAGGTCGATGCGGGCCGAGATGCCGGCAAGCGTCTCGCGCTTTCTCATTTTTCTGAGGAGGCCCCGCCTGTGTTGTTCAAACCCCGCAGTGTCGCTCAAAGGCAGGCAGTTGGAAATAAGGGTCAACCCGAAAGCGACGCCCCGGTACCTCGCCTGATAGGCGGGGGAGATCGTAAAGTCTATCCACACCGGTCCCCTCTTTTCCACTTCGCACCCCCCGTTTTTTTGGCCCTCTCACCGGGCGCGGTTGGATGGTCCGCACCGGCTGTCCTGTATTATACCCTGTTTCCCGCACATGCGCCAACAGAGTTTCATCGGGACATCCGCTGGAGGGAAAGGGCCGCAAACGACGCTCGCTTACCACGTGCCGCCGCCGGCCCGCCCATCGCTCTTTCGGATAGTTTCCCCTGACCCTTGAAATCCCGCGGTCGCTGGCCTACTATATTCTATAAGCTGAGGATACGCGCCTTCCGGCGGAAGGATGTTCAATTCCCGGCGATCAGGAAGCTATCGGAAGGCACGCAACGTCTTCAACAAAGGGGGAAACATGGATATTATCCGGAAAGCAGTGTACATGGGGCTTGGCGCCATCAGCATGACGAAGGATAAGGCCGAAGAACTGGTCGACGATCTCATCAAGCGCGGGGAAGTAGCGAGCGCGGAGAGGTACAAGACCATCGACAAACTGCTCAAGGAAGCGGATAATCAGGAGAAGGAGTTCCAGCGCAAGGTATCCGCGGCCGTGCAGAAGGTGATCGTCGAGATGGGCCTGCCCACGCGCAAAGACCTGGAAGAGATCGGCGAGACATTGAAGAAGATCGAGGCGAAGATGTCCTCCCCGGAAAAGAAGGACGCAGGTTAGCAGGTGCCCTTCTTTCGAGCTCGTGAAACATACCGGGACCTGAAGCGATACAGCCAGATCGCGTCTGTCCTTGCCCATCATGGTTTCACGGAAGTGCTGGACAGGCTCAGGGCGCGATACCATGTGGCCGGGAGACGGAGAAGGTTCATCAGCAGGCGTGTTTCCGAACGACCTCCCACCTCCGTGCGCCTGCGGCTCGTCTTCGAGGAACTGGGCCCGACGTTCATCAAACTGGGCCAGATACTGAGCAGCCGCCCCGATATACTCCCCCCTGACTACATAAGGGAGTTGAGCAGGCTTCAGGATGATGTTCCGCCCTTCCCCTTCGAGGAAGCCAGGGTCATCCTCGAAACCCAGTTGAAGCGCCCCATCTCGGAGCTCTTTTCTTCCTTCGAGGAGAAACCCGTGGCCGCCGCGTCCCTGTCCCAGGTCCACCGGGCGAGGACCCTCACCGGTGAAGACGTGGCGGTGAAGATCCAGCGCATCGGCATCGAGGACGTCATCGAAACCGACATTCGCATACTCCGGGAGTTCGCGGGCCTCGCCGAGCGGCATGTCCCGGAGACCCGGTATTTCGGCCCCCTGGAACTCGTGGAAAGGTTTGCCAGAACCATCAGGCATGAGCTCGACTTCGTGAGGGAAGGACGGAATATCGACCGTTTCAGGGCCCATTTCTCCCGCTCTCCTGCCGTCTATATCCCGAAGGTGCACTGGGACCTGACGTCGCCCAGGGTCCTGACGATAGAGTTCATCTCAGGCACAAAGATATCCGACATCGAGCGCCTTGAGGCCGCCGGCCTCGACCGGAAGACCATTGCCTTGAACGGCGCCAACCTCACCCTCGAAGAGGTGTTCGAACTGCGCTATTTCCATGCCGACCCCCATCCAGGCAATGTCTTCGTTCTCGACAACAACGTCATAGCCCCCGTCGACTTCGGCATGACGGGGACCATCGACGGGGAGACCTCGGAAAGGATGACGGATATATTCGTGGCGGTCATGGAAAAGGACGTGGACTCTCTCGTCGGGTTGTTTCGGGCCATCGGTCTCGTTGGGGAGCTCGAAGATGACCGGGAGTTCAAACTCGAACTGCGCGACCTCTTTGACCGCTATTACGGCGTACCCCTGAACAGGCTCGATATCGGAACCATCACCAGGGAGCTCATGACCATCATCCACCGGTACAGGCTGCGGCTCCCTCCCGAATTCGCGATGATATCCAAGGCGCTCCTCATCAGCGAGGGGGTGGCGAGGGTGCTCGATCCCGATTTCAACATCATCGAGGCCGCGCGGCCCTATGCCCGAAGGATCCTTCTGCGCAGGTTCGATCCCGTGAGGCGGCTCAAAGGCCTCTCCCGGACCGCCGATGACGTTGTCGCGTTGTTGAGGGTCCTGCCCCCGGACACGAAGGAGATCCTTTCCATGATACGAAAGGGGAAGCTGACGATGCGCTTCGAACATCGGGGCCTGGAGCTGCTTACGGACGAACTCGACCGGTCGAGCAACCGGATCAGTTTCGCAGTGGTGATAGCGGCACTCGTGATCGGGTCTTCCCTCATCTTCCAAACGGGGGTGGGGCCCACCGTCTTCGGCTACCCCGTCCTCGGCCTCGGCGGCTTTCTCCTTGCCAGCATCCTCGGGGTATGGCTGCTCATCGGTATCATGAGGTCGAAGAGGCTGTAGACCCGGGTCGTTGGTATCGAGCTTGCCGGCAAGGAATCCGGCAAATCCTCTGATGGACGTCACCCTCGACTGTCTCACACGTTCACGGGGATTACGGCAACGGGGTCGTTGTCGACAGGCAGTTCAATGATCACGAGGAGGCCTCCGTCCGCCGCGTTCCGGGCGGTTACAGAACCTCGATGGAGGGTTACGGCGCTCTTCGTGATGGCGAGGCCGAGGCCCGCGCCACCGCTTTGCCTGTCCCGCGCCGTGGATACGCGGTAGAACGGCCGGAAAAGGTGGGGAAGATCCGCTTCCGGTACCCCGCCGCCATGGTCCCGCACGCTTATCCGGGCGTATCGCGCTCCTGCCTCTTTGCTTCTGGTGAGGCGGACCTCCACCATGGTATTGTCCAGGGTGTACCGTATGGCATTGCGGATCACGTTCTCGATCCCCCTGCGCAACCATTCCTCGTTGCCCGCGACGACACATGGTTCACTCTCCAGAAGACGGACACCCCGGCCGCCGGTATTCGCCTCGAAGTTCGCGTCGTCCACGATCTCCCCGAGGAGAGGGGCAAGATCAACGGGGGCCATAACAACTGATGAAATGTCACCCTCGATACGAGTCAGGTCGAGGACCTGTCCGATCATCTCATTGAGCGACATGGCCTCCCTCTCGATCCTGGTGAGGGTCGACGGAGTTGCTGCAGGGCCCTGGCCCCTCAACAGCTCAACGGCTATGGTGAGCCGTGCCAGGGGGGAACGCAGTTCATGGGAAACATCCTGTACCAGCCTGCGCTGCTGGGTTACCAGCGACTCGATACGTTCCGCCATGACATCGAAATCATTGGCAAGGTCCGACAGCTCATCCTTCCAGACGACCTTTCTCCTCCCCGATCTGGCGGAAAGCTCGCCACCCGCAAACCTGCGCGCGGCCTCCCGGAGCCTGACTATGGGCGACGTCAGGTAGCGGGCCAACAGATAGCACGCACCCCCCGAGATAAAAAGGGTGATGAAAAGCCTGAACAGTGACATGGGCTGGCCCGGAGGGAAAAAGAAACCGGGGCCGAAGATCATCGGCGGAGGCGCGCCGCGTCCCGGAGGAAATGGCGGGGCAAAGACGCTTCGGGGGATGTTTCCGACCACGGTATAACTCTCGCCGCCTTCTGCCCCCATCGGCAGGGCAAGGAGCATTCCTGTCCGCGACGAGGAGAATTCCGCCTTGCCCGTCCGCCTTGCCGCTCCCGCGATGTTCTCAATGCTCCGCGGCAGTGAACGGCCCCGGAGGTCCCTGCCTGACCCATCGACAACATACGCATCGATCCCGGACAGGTTCTTCAGTCTTTGAGCGGACCTTTCCAGCGCGTTATGGTCAGATGACCTCATGTTCTCCACCACCGTGTGACCATAAAAGATGAGAACCGGCCCCACTGTGCGTTGAATGTGGTCCGCACGGGGCCTTCCTCCGAAAGGCCCTGTGCGGGAGAACCAGTCGAGACCTATCTGGGCAGCTATAACGAGGAGGGATGACAACCAGAAACAGAGGTATATCTTGAGAAAGATGCCGCGGACAGGCATGTCACGTCTGTCCTGCACCGGCGCCCGACCGCACCTGAGGGGTCGGCGCCGTCAGCGCATAGAGGTATCCGACGTTCCGTATCGTCTTGATTCGTTCCGTTCCGCCGACCTCGCGGCCGAGCTTCTTTCTGAGCCTGCTCACGTGAACGTCAATGCTGCGGTCGTAGGGGTACGGGGACCGACCCAGCACCGACCGTATCAGATCCTCTCTCGACACGAGACGACCCGCACTGCGCACCAGGATCTCAAGCAGGTTGAACTCCATGGCCGTGAGGTTGACAGGATCGCCGGACAGAAGAACGAGACGTGTCGCGATGTGCATCTCCACATCGCCCACCTTCAGCATCTCCGGCACCGTCTCTTCGATACTTCCCCTGTCAAGGCGCATGCGCCTGAGGATGGCGCGAATCCGGGCAACCAGTTCGCGCGGGTTGAACGGCTTGGCAAGGTAGTCATCGGCACCGATCTCCAGACCCACGATGCGGTCCACGGTCTCGCCGCGGGCCGTGAGCATGATGACGGGCGTGTTCGACCTGCTCCTCAGGTAACGCAAGACTTCGAAACCGTTCATTCCGGGAAGCATCACATCGAGGACAATGAGGTCATGTGTTCCCCCGCAGGCCATCTCCAGGCCCGTTTCACCGTCATGGGCGCTTTCCACCTCAAATCCCTCGGAAACGAGATAATCCGAAAGAAGCTCACAAAGGGCAACATCGTCGTCGATTGCCAGTATCCGTTCCATCATCAGGCACTCCATCGCCACCGGACGCACAGGTGGTTCACTCCGAATAATGTACATCACTTCCACGCGGGTAACAAAATTCTTTTCCCATGCTTCACAATTCTTTACACGAAAGCAACGTCTATTCACGCTCCGGGGCGAGAACCAGTATACCGATTGCAACAAGTGGCATCAGGCGGCCGGCCTGAAAGATCAAAAAAGGAGGTAGACATGATAAGTTCCATCAGCAGCATGAACAGCATGACGTCGATGATGCAGATGCGGCAGCAAATGTTCAGCAAGATCGACACGAACGGTGATGGGAAGCACGACGCGGATGAACTGTCGGCAATGGTGGCGAACGGCCCCCAGGGTGGACCGGGCGTGGAGGATATCCTCGCTCAGTTCGATACTGATGGCGACGGGTCCATAAGCGAAAGCGAGTTCAACACCGCGCAACCCGGCTCTCCCGGTGCGATGTCGGGGGCGAACACGATGTCGACGGAGGACCTTATTTCACAGATGTTCGGCCAGGCGGATGGGAATGAAGATGGCGTCATCGACGAAGATGAGCTGGCGCGGATCGCGGCCATGGGACCCGAGGACGGTCCCGGCGCCGAAGAGATCCTTTCGCAGCTTGACACGGATGGTGACGGCACGATAAGCGAAACCGAATTTGCGGAAGGCCCATGGGCAAACCAGCAGGTACAGGGACCTCCTCCCCCACCGCCACCGGAGGAGGGAAGCAAGACCGAATCCATCTTCAGCCAGCTCGATACCGATGGTGACGGCACGATAAGCGAAGATGAGTTCGACACCGCAATGAACTCCATCGAAAGCTTCTTCTCTTCCATCTCCACCTCAGACAGTGACAGGTCCGTCAGCGACCTCATGGGACTGCTCGGAGCCGCTCTCAACGCTTACCAGCAGGCAGGCGGCACTTCTTACGCCGGCTCTGCAGAGGCCTCACAGGGTACCGGCTCCTCACTCTATGCCTGACGGTATGGAACCGGATCACCGGACCCTGAACCGGCCATAGCCAAAAAAGGGGCCCCACAGGGCGGTTGAACCGCTCCGAGGGGCCCCTATTCTGCAGAGAACGACCGTCGCAACCCCCCCCTTCAAGGCGGGTATAATTTTCCCGGTGGGGAAATATTTTCCCACCGGCGGGCCATGGAACAAGGAAGATGCATCCTTCTTGTGTCCGGTGCAGGCGTTCCGGCACCGGTCAATGACCGTACCGGCAGTAACGTTCAAAACCCATCACTTTCGTGGCTCCGGCCCCGGTGACTCCGAAAAAGACCACCGGTTTGCGGCCGACGAACCGGGTGATCGACCCGTTGACACAGGTGGAACCCGTTGCGAGGATGATATCGCCCCAGGAGAGGACATCCTCCGTGGCCTCAGGGCCTTCGATGACGATACCGAACTTCTTCTTCCCGATGTTGTCCTCGTCGAGGTCGAGGACCCGCATCTGGAACACCTCCGAAAGCCGCTCGATCATACCGGGTTGAAAACCGACGAAGGCGATGCGGGGGTTGCCAAACCTCTCTTTCACGTAAGGAACGAGCTCCCGGGCACACCGCCCCGGCTCGTCGTCACGGCAGTGAACGGTCCCCGTTATCAGACCGGCCTCGCGCATAACAGCATTCAGTGTGGAGATGAACACGGCGCGCTCGAAGTTGTTGTCGAGAGAGAGCATGGCGACATCACGGACGGTTCCCTCAAAACCACCGGGCATGTCCGTAAAGGCATGGCCCTTCACTCCCTTGTAAACGGCCTCCACCATCGCTTCCTTGCCCTTGAGAAGCGGGTAATCATCGCGGCCCGTCTCCCCTATCGCTTCCTTCGAGGAAAGGACGCGGGCCGAGACCACGCTCACCTTCTCATCCATCGAGTCGCCGGCAAGCCGCCTGAGCTCATCCTTAAGCCTTTCGTAAATCTCCAAAGATTCACCCCCTTTTACGGTTCGTTGTATAGTTTGTTAGCTAGCGTAATATAGCCGGATTGGAGGTGGGTTGTCAACGGGGGGGCTGAGAACGCGGAACCCGTGCCGAGATCGTCCTGTCCCGTAACTTCCGGGCTTTTAGACTCTTGAACCCTTGAACCCTGGAACCGCCTCTAGGGTGTGTACTTGTACTGGAAAGGTTCCGCCTGTTCGCGGCCGAGCATTTCCCGCGCCATGGAGGAGAAGAGCCACCTGAGAGGAGCGAAAGGCCTCTTGCCGTAGACGAGCTCCGGTTTCCCCTTGATACCGACGGCCTTCTTCATCTCGTCGACGACATCGTAGAAGGTGCCTATCCCGTCTATGAGCCCCGCCTCCTTTGCCTGCAGGCCCGTGTATATCCTGCCGTCCGCGAGTGTCCGTGTCTTGTCGAGTGGCATCTTCCGTCCCGCCGCCACATCCTTGATGAACTGTTCATGGATGTTGTCGATGATGCTCTGCAGATACTGACGCTCGCTGTCGGTCATCTTCCTGAAGGGACTGCCCACGTCCTTCATGGATCCCGCCTTGAGGGTGTTGCTCTGCACGCCGATCTTCTTCATCAGCTCCTCCACGACGGTCTGCTGCATGATGACACCGATGGACCCGGTGATGGTCGACGGGTTGGCATAGAGCTTCTCACCCACGGAGGCGATATAGTAACCCCCCGAAGCACAGACGGACCCCATCGAGACATAGACCTTCTTGACCGCCTTGAGCTTCTTGAGCTCCGTCGCCGCCTCCTGCGTGGGGCCCACCGCCCCGCCGGGCGAATTGATACGAACAATGACACCGCGGATGCCGTCGTCCTCTTTGAATCTGGCCATGTCGGCCATGACTTCCTTGAGATCGGAGATGGTCCCTTCGATCTCCACGACACCGATCTTTCCCCCGCCGGCTCCACCGATAATGCCGGGCAGAACGCTCGCGGCAAAGATCACCGCCGCTATCACCACGGTAACAATGAGCAAAACCTTCCTGCCTGTCCGACCGGCCATCTCATCCCTCCTTGCAGAGGCCGCGCATGGAAACCGCCTTCGCCGCCCCTGTCAGTCCGGCGCCGCTGCTCACGCTTCGGCAAGCGCCGCCGCGTCCCTTGTCTTCATGATAATTCTACCAAAAGGGCGCCGCTGTGTCAGCGTCGCCACCCGTATCTTGGCCAGCTCCAGCATCCCGAGGATGGTGGCCACGCGCTCGTTCCTTTCCTCCCCGGCGGCGATGTCCCATTCAAAGAACCCATCGGACCTCAGAAGGTCCTTGAGCGCCGCGATCTTCTCCTCCAGGGTCGGCTTCACATCACGCACCACGAAGTAGGACTCCTCCTTGACGTTCATGAGCTCGAAATAGAGGTTGCACAGGCACAGAAGGTCGAAGTCGGCCTCCTTCTCCAGGCTGCCCCGCCCGATGCAGTAGACATCACGTTCCAGCAGGGGCAGTTCACCAATGGCGATGGCCATGCTCCTGACGCGCTCGTACTCGATGATGCGCTCCACGAGCTCTTCGCGGGGGTCTTCCTCCTCGCTCGCCCCGCTGGACGGCAGGAGCATCTTCGATTTGATGAAGAGAAGGAGGGAGGCCATCTCTATGAAATCCTCGGCTATCTTCAGGTTCATCTCCTTCGCTATCTCCACGTACTGGAGGAAACGGTCCGTGATAAGGGCGATGGGGATGTCCCATATGCTCACCTTGTTTCGCTTGATAAGGGTGATGAGGACCGCCATGGGGCCCTCATAGCATTCAAGCTGGACCTCGAGCGCGGGAACGAGAAGGCTCATCTCAGGATCCCCTTTTCGCCGAGATAGGTCTCAAGGTAGTGGGACTCCGCTTCCTTGGTCTTGAGGTTCATGTCGATCTTCGCATCCTTCAGGTCCTCGAGGATCTCCTTGTAAAGGGGGCCTTCCGGAACACCGAGCTTCTTGAGATCATTGCCGGTCGTGAAGGGCCTGAACGAGTCGTGGTGGGTGATATAGTTCGAGATCGCCTTCTTGACCTCCTGTGAGCGGGTCCTGGCCATGATGAAAAGCAGGGCCTCCCGGGAAAGACCTTCCAGCAACCGGTACACCTCGCTCTTCTTTATGCCCGCCATTCCCTGGGAGAAACGTGCCATGGCAAACCGTAAACGCTCGACATTCTCGACGGCGCGTCTCCTGAAACGTTCGCTTATCTCCATGCGCGCCGCGAATTCCGCGACATCGGGAAGCTTCATGTTGTCCACGACGGCAAGAATGTAGAACTGGACCTTATCCACGGACTTGCCCTGGTAGAGGAACTCGTGCCACTGATACACGCCGTGCATCTCGGCGAAGAGCCTTTCCTTGTCCTTGTTGAAGACAATGTCCGGCGAGATGAAACGCAGGAGGTCGAGTTCGGCAAGCCTGGCGAGGATGCCCTCCGGTGCCTCCTCCTTCAGGATGAGCGCCAGCTCCGCCCATATCCTCTTCCCCCGCATCCTGGCGAGAAAATTCAGCTTGACGGCATTCTTGATGAGGTTCAGGGTCTGTTTGCCGATCTTGAACCCGAATCGCTTCTCAAAGCGGATGGCGCGGAACACCCTCGTCGGGTCTTCCACGAAGCTCAGGCTGTGGAGGACGCGGATCGTCTTTTCCTTGATGTCCCGCTGGGCGCTGAAAAAGTCCACGAGCTCGCCGAAGGTGTTCCTGTTAAGGGATATGGCAAGCGTGTTGATGGTGAAATCGCGGCGGTGAAGGTCCAGCTTCAGCGAACCGTGCTCCACGGTGGGCAGCGCGGCCGGAGCCCTGTAGTATTCGAGACGGGCCGTTGCGATGTCGATCTTGAAGCCGTCGGGAAAGAGCACCTTTGCTGTGGAGAACTCCCTGTGGGAACGCATCCTCGTGTGGAACCTCTTCACCATCTCCTCGGCAAAGGCGATGCCGTCACCCTCGATGACGATGTCGATGTCATAGTTCTCGTTGCGGAGAAGGAGGTCCCGTACGAAACCGCCCACGAGATAAGCGTGAAAACCCATCTCGTCGGCAAGGCTCCCCATGTTCACGAGCTTTTCCATCGTCACCTCGTCCAGCCGCTCCTCCATGAGCTTGCGGACGTTCTTGCGCTGCACGTATTTCTCGTGGAACTCGAGCTTCTCCAGGACGGTCTTGGCGATCTCGTCCTCGAGGACCCTCAGGAGGTCCGTTCTCGTGATGGCACCCTTGAGCTCATTCTTCTCCACCACGGGAAGGAATCGCTGGTTGGTGCCGATGATCTTCTCCTTTACCGCCTCGATGGAGTCCTCGGGACCCACCGACTGGAATTCGGTGAACATGTAATCGTCGACGGGCTGTGCCGCCAGCTTGTGGAACAGTGCCTTCGCCGCCACCTGCCGCGTGATGACACCCACCACCTTGCTCCGCGAGAGCACCGGCATGGCGTTTATATTATACTTCGTGAGAATGCTCAGGGCCTCGCTTATGGCGCTTTGCGAATCGACGGACTTGACGGGGAAGAACATGATGTCCTTCGCTTTCCAGAGTGGTTTGACACTGTTGCGAAGGATCTCGATGAGTTTTTCCTTCGCCTCGGGAAGGGTCATCTCCTTGATCGTGGAGGACGCGGCGACCTTGTGGCCTCCGCCGCCGAGCAGCGACATGACGTACCCCGAATCCACCTCGGGTATCCTGCTGCGCCCTATGATGTGGATGCGGTCCTCCATCCGGAAAAGGGCAAAGACGGCGTTGATGTTCTCCATATCCCTGTATTTATGGACAATGACCGCGAGGTCCCCGACATATTGTTCCGTGCTCCCCTCGGTGATGACGATATCGATTCCGTTGATATTGTAGACCGCCGCGTTCTTGATGATGTCGTTGAGAAGGAAAACCTGTTCCGGGGTCAATTCCCGGACAAGCATGTCGGAAACAAGATTGATGTTGGCTCCCTGTGAAAGAAGATAGGACGCGGCCTCGAAATCCTCGACGGTCGTGGACGAGAACCTGAAGCTGCCCGTCTCCTCGTAGATGCCCAGCATCATTATCGTGGCCTCCTCGGGCGTGACGCTGATACCCCTCTCTCTTATCATGGAGACAAGGATCGTCACCGTCGCGCCGACGCTCCTGACCACCTGAAGGTCGGCCTTCACGTCATCCGCGGAATCGGGGTGATGGTCGTAGACATGTACCGCGACCTTCGGGTTATCCGCCACTTTCGCGAGGTCACCGATGCGCGTCTTGTCGCGGGTATCGACGAGGATAAGGGTATCGACGGAACGATGGTCTATTTCCTTGAGCTTGGCTATGTCGAAGAGATAAAGGGTAGAGTGGATGAGAAAATCCCGAAGCGTCTTCTCCTGGGACCCGGGGAAGACGAGGGTCGCGTCGGGGTAGAGTTTCCTCGCCGCCACCATCGAGGAGAGAGAATCGAAATCCGCGTTCATATGGGACGTGATGACCTTCATTAACCCCTCGGGTGGTGTTTCTTGTGGATCTCCTTCAGGCGCTTGCGGTCGACGTGGGTGTATATCTGTGTTGTGGATATGTCCTCGTGTCCCAGGAGCACCTGGACCGACCGCAGGTCCGCGCCGCCCTCAAGCAGGTGTGTGGCGAAGGTATGCCGTATGGTATGAGGCGACACCTTGCCCCGTGACAGCTTGAGGCCGTACTTCCGTATGATCTTCCAGACGGCCTGACGGGTCATCATACCGCCGCGGCGGTTCGGAAAAAGGTACTGGCCCCGGGGTCTTTCCGCGTCGAGGTAGGCCCTGATGGCGTCCCTCGAATAGGAGCCGAGCGGCACGACCCGTTCCTTGGAGCGCTTTCCCATGGCGACGACGAACCCGCCATCCAGGTTGACATCGCCTTTCTTGAGGCTTATGAGCTCCGAGACCCTCAGGCCCGTCGCGTAAAGAAGCTCAAGCATCGTCCTGTCTCTCAGGGCCATCTTCTCTCCCTGGGGCAGGCGGATGAGCTCGCCCATCTCGTCCTCGGAGAGCACCCGGGGAATGGGCGGCCGAAACCTCGGTGTATCGACATCCTCAAGGGGGCTCACCGCGACCTTGCCGTCGAGGAGGAGGTAATTGAAGAAACCCCTCAGCGCGGACAGGCATCTCACGACGCTCCGTGTCGACCTGCCCTTTTCGCGCATGTATCCGATAAAGGATTCCACGTGGCGCCTTTCAGGCTCCGGGCAGGCCATCTCCTCAAGATACCGTATGAATGTCAGGATATCGCGGTTGTACGCCTCCACGGTATGCGGCGAGGCGCCGCGCTCCGAAACAAGGTGACGGACATAACTGTCAAGATGGTGATAGAGACGTTCCACCCGCCGTATCTCCCCTACACCCCCGTGGAACCGAAACCTCCCTCGCCGCGGTGCGTATCGGCAAGACTTGCAACAGGCCGGAAATCCACCCGGGCCAGTCTCTTGAAGACCATCTGGGCAATGCGGTCTCCCCTGTTTATCGTGAAAGGCTCCCGGCCCAGGTTGATCAGGATCACCTTGACCTCGCCCCGGTAATCGGAATCGATGGTGCCCGGGGTGTTGAGCACCGTCACCCCGTGCCTGTGGGCGATGCCGCTGCGGGGCCGCACCTCCCCCTCGAAACCCTCGGGTATGCCGATGAATATGCCCGTAGGGATAAGAGCACGTTCCATGGGACCAAGGATAACGGGGTCTTCAACGAGGGCACAGAGATCGACGCCGGAGGAACGGTCTGTCGCGTACACCGGAACCGTTGCACCATCACGCGTCTTGATGAAGACCTCTATTCTCTCCATACCCTTTCGACCTTCTCGCGGTCCACATTGCCGAGCACGGTGAGGGACACCATCTTCATGCTGTCGAATATCTCCCGGGCAATGGCAGCCACGTCCTTCTTGCTGATCCCGTCTATCTCCCGGAGGGTTTCCTTGAGGGGGATGTATGTCCCGAAGTATATCTCGTTCTTCGCGAGGCGGCCCATACGTGTCTCCGACCCTTCGAGGGCGATGAAGAGGTTCCCTTTTATATGCTCTTTCGAGAAGGACAGCTCGGCGTCGGTTATGCCCCTGTCCCGGATCCGCGCTATCTCCTCCCTGATGAGGGTGAGCACCTCCGCTATGGATTCCTGGGACGTGGACGTCGATATCCCGAACGTGCCCGCGTCATGGTAGCAATTGACATAGGAATAGATATTGTACACGAGGCCCCTCTGTTCCCGTATCTCCTGGAAAAGGTGGGAGCTCATGCTGCCGCCCATTATCGCGTTCAGGACGTAGAGCACATACCTGCGCCTGTCGACCTGGCTGACGCCGTCCGTGCCTATGCACAGGTACACATGCTCCAGGTCCTTTTCGTAAATGTCGATCCCCGTGGTCGCGCGAGGCGGGATAAGCATCCTGCCGTCGTCTTTTCCCGCGGGAATGCCTGAAAAACGACGCCTTATCTCTTCCACGCAGGCCTCGTGGTTCACCCTGCCGCTCACGGTGATTATGGCGTTCTCCGGTCCGTAGAGGTCTCTGAAACAGGCCGTCAGCTGACCGCCGGTGAGGCCTTCCACGGATTCCTCAGTGCCCAGTATGGGCATCCCGAGGGCGTGGTCCTTGTAGTAGGAGGCATTGAACATGTCGTAGATATACTCCTCAGGATTGTCCTCGATCATCTTGATCTCTTGAATGATGACGTAACGCTCCTTCTCGATGTCCTCGGAGCTGAAGAGTGAATCGCGGTACATGTCCGCAATGATGTCGAGGGCCACGTTGAGGTCCTTGCGCAGGACCCGCGCGTACAGACAGGTGTATTCCCTGCCCGTGAAGGCGTTCAGCGAACCGCCGATGGCGTCGATCTCGCGGGCGATGTCGTACGCCGTGCGCCCCGTCGTCCCCTTGAAGAGCATGTGTTCGATGAAATGAGAGATGCCGTTCACGCCTGCCGTCTCGTAACGGCTCCCCGCCTTCCACCATATACCTATCGAAACCGTCGAATAGTATGCGATGGATTCTGTAACGACGGTGATACCGTTATCGAGTACGGTCTTCTTATACATCTAATTAATGCTGTCCCCTCTGGTCCTTGAGGACAGCCTTTCTCGACAGTTTTACCCTCCCGTTGTCTTCCACGCCGATGACCTTTACGGTGATGTCGTCGCCTTCCCTGACCACATCGGAGGCCTTCTTGACGAACTTGTCATCGAGCTGGCTCACGTGGCAGAAACCGTCCAGGTTGGGCCCGAGTTCCACGATGACACCGGCATCGAGCACCCGCCGCACCTTGCCTTCGTAGACGGCGCCCACCTCGACCTCTTTCACAATGGATTTGACGATCTCGATGGCGGCGTTGGCGGACTCCTCGTCCACGGAAACGATATTCACCGTCCCGGAATCGTCGATGTCTATCTTGACGCCCGTCCTCTCAATGATGCTCCGTATCACCTTTCCACCCGGGCCGATGACCTCCCGGATCTTGTCGGGCTTGATCGTCATCGTGTAGATCCTGGGTGCGTAGGGCGAAAGGTTCTCCCTCGGTGCCGGAATCGTCCCCGTCATGATATCGAGGATCCTGCCGACACCCTGCTGACCCTGGATGACCGCCTTCTCCATGGTGTCCTTTGATATCCCCTTTATCTTGATATCCATCTGGATGGCCGTGACACCTTCCCGGGTGCCGGCGATCTTGAAATCCATATCGCCGAGGTGGTCCTCGTCACCGAGGATGTCGGAAAGGATGAGTTCCCGGTCGCCCTCCTTCACGAGGCCCATGGCGATGCCCGCAACGGGCTCCTTGATGGGCACGCCGGCATCCATGAGCGAAAGGCAGCCGCCGCATACCGTGGCCATCGAAGAGGAACCGTTCGACTCGAGGATCTCCGAAACGATCCTGATCGTGTACGGGAATGCCTCCCTCTCGGGCAGGATCGGGGTCAGAGCCCTCTCGGCAAGATTGCCGTGACCTATCTCGCGCCGTGTCGGTCCCCTCAGCATCGAGACCTCACCAACGGAAAAGGGCGTGAAATTGTAATGGAGCAGGAAGGTCTTGTACGTCTCTCCCTCGTGGAGGGATTCGATCTTCTGCTCGTCATCGGATGTTCCGAAGGTGGTGACCGCCAGTGCCTGCGTCTCGCCCCGGGTGAATACCGCGGAGCCATGCGTCCTGGGGAGGGCGCCGACGACGCAGGAGATGGGACGGATCTCGTCCGTGACCCGTCCGTCGATGCGTCTGCCCGTCGACAGGAGCTGCTCCCGCATGAGGTCCCGTGTCACATCTTCGTAGACCTTGGCGATGATCCCTGCCTCCTCTTCGGAGTAACGGGCCTTGAGGTCGTTCAATATCGCATCCTGTCGCTCGTACCGCCGCAGTTTCGCCTTCACGCCAAAGCTGTCGATGAGGTCCTTCTCCACGATGGCGCGGACCTCTTTCTTCTTCTCCTCCAGGTCCTGGGGGACCGGTATCTGCCTCTTCGGCCTTCCGATCTTTTCCCGGAGCTTCTCCTGCATCTCGATGAGAGGCATCATGGCCTGGTGGCCGAACTCGATCGCTTCGATGAGATCCGTGCCCTTCACGAAGTGTGCCTCGCCCTCCACCATGATGATGGCGTCACGGGTTGCCGTGACGACGATATCGATATCGCTGTCGGCCATCTCGGGAAAGGTCGGGTTCGCGACGAAAACACCGCCGATCCTGCCCACCCTGACACCCGCGAAGGGTCCGTCATGGGGAATGTCCGAAATGGTGACCGCGCAGGATGCCCCCACGAGGCTCAGGACGCCGGGATCGTTGTCCTGATCGGCGGAAAGCACCGTCGAGATGACCTGGGTCTCGTATCGCCAGTTCTTGGGAAAAAGAGGTCTCAGGGGCCTGTCGATGAGGCGGGATGTGAGTATCTCCCGCGTCGTCGGACGTCCCTCCCTCTTGAAGAAACCCCCGGGGAACTTGCCGGCTGCATATGACATCTCCTGGTAGTTGACGGTGAGCGGCAGGAAATCCTTGTCCCTCTCCTGTTTCTCGGCAACGGCGGTGACGAGGACAACCGTGTCCCCGTAGCGCGCCAGAACGCTTCCATCGGCCTGCTTGGCCAAACCCCCGGCACTGAGGGTCAACGGTCGACCCGCGAATTCGATAGTTATATTTTCTTCCATATTTGTCCTATTATTCCTTTATTTTCTCAGACCAAGCTTCTCTACGACCTTCTTGTAGCGGTCAACGTTCTTGTCCTTGAGATAGTTAAGAAGCCGCCTTCTGCTGCCGACAAGGACGAGAAGCCCCCTTCTCGAGTTGTGGTCCTTGGAGAACTTCTTGAAATGCTCCGTCAGGGATCGTATCCGTTCCGTCAGAAGCGCTATCTGCACTTCCGGGGATCCGGTGTCGGTATCATGGGTCTTAAAATCCTCAATGATCGACTTTTTCCTCTGAGTGTCCAATGGCATATATTCCTCCTTAATAATTGATCAATCGCCTTATCTTTATCGTTTTCGATCCCAGGTCCGCGAAGCCCACGCCGATCAACGTCCCCTGCCTGTTAAAGAGCCGAGCGGCCTCGCCGTGCCTCCATTCCCTCGCGCTGCCAGCTATCGGCACGGGCATCCCGTGCCTCAGGAACTTCTCCAGGGCCGTCTCCACCACCATGCCCCGCACGGAACCCAGGATATTCTCCAAAGGTAACAAATAGTTTAACAGGTCTTGCTCCATTTTGAAACACTCAATATCGGTCCCCATCTCTTCCGTGAACTCTCCATGTCTCGTCCGTTTCAGAGTGAAGAGGGTGGCCCCGCATCCGAGCTTCTCGCCGAGGTCGCTCGCCAGCGCCCTGATATAGGTACCCTTGGAACAGGTGACCTCGATGTCGAGATGCGGATGGCTGTAGTCGAGAAGGGTGATATCGAAGATCTCCACCTCCTTGACGGGCTGCTCCACCTGAACTCCGCTTCGGGCCCACTTGTACAGGGGCTTGCGGTTGACCTTTTTCGAGGAATACGCGGGAACACGCTGGGTTATCCTGCCGAGGTAAGACATTAACGCGTCCTCGATGATCTGCCGGTCGAAAGGTTCCGTCGGTGTTTCCGTGAGCACCTTGCCCTCGATGTCCTGCGTCTCCGTCGTCACGCCCAGAAGGAATCTCGCGCGATACTGCTTTTCCACGTTTTCGAGAAAGGGTATGAGCTTCACCCCTTCATCGAGGGCGACAGGCAGTATCCCCGTCGCGTTGCGGTCGAGGGTGCCTATGTACCCTATCTTCTTGAACTTGTGGAGCCTCTTCAGCCGTCGTATCACATCGTAGGAGGACATCCCCGCTTTCTTGTCGATTATCAAGTATCCATTCATTGCCTGTATCCGTTTCCTTCCCTGTTCGCCCGCAGCTCTTTCAGGAATCCGGGCGGTCTTTTACGGGTCTTTTATGCAACCTTCAGGCGCAAGGGCCCGAAGAAGTCTCTCTTCCGTTTCCTCCATGGTGCCTTCAATTCGACACCCGGCGGCATTTCGATGCCCCCCGCCGCCGAAGGCGTTGCAGATGGCGGCAACGTCCACGGTCCCCTTGCCCCGCATGCTGACCTTGTGGTGACGCTTGTCGATCTCCCGTATCAGCACCGCAACCTCGATGCCGTGTATCTCCTTTATGAATTCGACGAAGCCATCAGTGAACTCGCGGTTCGTTCCCGTCCTTTCGAACATGTCCGATGTGACGCGGGCCATCGCTATCCTGCCCCCATAGGTGGTGAGCGTGCACAGGACCTCGCCGAGGAGAAGGAACCTTTCCCTGGGGTGGTTCTCGTAGACCATCCCCGCCACCCACGACGGTCTCACGCCTGTCCTGACCATCTCTTCACATATCCTGAAGGCCTCGAGGCTGGTGTTGTCATACCTCAGCGACCCGGTGTCGGTAAAGATGGCCGTGTAGATGTTCACAGCCATACCGTGGTCCACCTTCACCTTCAGGGACTTGAAGAGCCGGTACACGATCTCCCCCGTCGACGACGCCCCGGGATCGACAAGGTTCACGGCCCCAAAGTGGTCGTTCGTATCGTGATGATCGATATTGACGACGGGTGCCATCGTGCCTATCCGGTCGTGTCCCGTCCCGACCCGGAAAAGGCTGCCGCAGTCGAGAACGAAGACGGCATCGTACTTGCCGTCGGGCACCGCGTGGACCACGCCGGCCGGTGCCGGGAGAAACTCATACCTGTAGGGGACCTTGTCCCTGAGGTAGACCGTGGCCTCCTTGCCGAGTGTACCGAGGGCCATGGCAAAGGCGAAAACGGACCCGATGGCGTCGCCGTCGGGATCGATGTGGGTCGTCAGGAGGAAACTGCGGCCCTCTTCGACAAGTTTCTTAATCCTTGCCTTCATCGGTCTCCTTCCTGAAGATCTCCTCCATCCTCTGCACCCTCTCCAGGGTGTCGTCGAGGAGAAAGGTGATCTCCGGCATGTACCTCAGTTGCACCCTCCTGCCGAGAAGGAGCTTTATATAACCCTTCGAACGCTTCAGGGCCTCTAGGGTATGCTGTTGTTCCTCCTCGCTCCCATAAACGGAGATATAGACCTTCGCGGACTTCAGGTCCTCGCTCATCTTTACCTCGACAACGGTGATGAAGCCAAGACCCTGGTCCTGCAGTTCCCGCTGGATGATAAGCGATATCTCCTCGCGGAGCAGGTCCTGGACCCTCAGGCGCCGGTATCTCATATCTCGTCCCCGATAACGATTATCTCCGACGAGGTATCGATCACCTCGCCGAGATACAGAGACTCCATGTACTCATGGACGTTCTCTATGACCTTGCTCACGTGGTCCTGTCTCACACCCGCGACGGCGAAACCAACCCTGGCCCTCTGCCACAGGTTCGACTGGTCCACCTCGATCACCGAAATATTGAACTTCGCCCGTGTCTTCTCGATCACTTTCCTCAGCATCTGCCGTTTGTCTTTGAGAGAGTGATTCTCAGGAAAGAAAATGTCGACGCGGGATACACCAACTACCATAGCCTTCAACCGTCAAGGGTCTGCTTCTCCTTTTCCTCGATGAAAAACTCGAAGACATCCCCTTCCTGTATGTCGTTGTAGTCCTCAAGGGAAATACCACATTCGTATCCCGACTGGACTTCCTTGACGTCATCCTTGAAGCGCTTCAGGGAGGCGATCTTCCCCGTATGGAGGATCTGTCCGCCCCGGACGACCCTTACCAGCGAGTTGCGCGTCGCCTTGCCCTCGGTCACGTAGGAACCGGCAATGATGCCGATGCGGGACACGGAGTATGTCTTCCGCACGTCCGCCTTGCCTATCGTGGTCTCCACGATCTTCGGGGCCAGCATACCTTCCATGGCCTTCTTCACATCGTCTATCATCTCATAGATGATGGAGTACTGCCTGACCTCTATCTTCTCCTGCTCGGCCAGCGCGTGGGCCTTCGCCACAGGCCGCACGTTGAACCCTATGATGATGGAACCCGACGCCATTGCAAGGTTCACGTCGGTCTCCGTGATGGCTCCCACGCCGCTGTGGGTTATCTGGACCTCGACGGAATCCGTGGACATCTTCTTCAGCGCTTCGACGATCGCATCGATCGTACCGCGCACGTCACCCTTGACGATGACATTGAGAAATACCTTTTCCGTTTCACCGATCTTTGAATAAAGGTCTTCCAGAGTTGTCCTGGCGCTCTTTAAAGCCTCCCTCTCGCGGAGCTTCTCCTGCCTGAACTTCGACAGTTCCTTCGCGTAACGCTCCTCCGTGGTGACGATGAAGCGGTCCCCGCCATGGGGCACATCCTGGAAGCCCACGACGAGCACCGGGGTTGCCGGCGGGGCGATCTGGATCCTTGTGCCCTTGTCGTCGATCATGGCCCGTACGCGGCCGAAGGTCATACCCGAGATAAAGGGGTCCTGTATCTTGAGGGTGCCGTCCTGGATGATGACCGTCCCCACCGGTCCGTGGCCCCTGTCGAGCTCGCTCTCAATGACGGTTCCCCGGGCCAGCTTGTCCGGGTTCGCCTTGAGCTCCAGCATCTCCGACTGCAGAACGATGAGTTCCAGAAGTTCCTTGATGCCCTCTTTCTTCTTGGCCGATATCTTCGCGAAGAGCGTTGTGCCGCCCCAGTCCTCGGAAATGAGGCTCTGCTCGGCAAGTTCTTTCATGACCTTGTCGATGTTGGCGTTCTGCTTGTCTATCTTGTTTATCGCGACGATGATGGGAACCTCGGCGCTGCGGGCGTGGTTGATGGCCTCGATGGTCTGGGGCATGACGCCGTCGTCGGCGGCCACGACGAGGATGACAATGTCGGTGACGAGCGCCCCGCGCGCGCGCATGGCGGTGAAGGCCTCATGGCCCGGCGTGTCGACGAAGACGATCTCTTTGCCATCGACATTGACCTTGTAAGCGCCGATGTGCTGGGTAATGCCGCCGGCCTCGCGCTCCGCAACGTTCGTATCCCGTATCGTATCGAGAAGCAGTGTCTTGCCGTGGTCGACGTGGCCCATGATGGTGACAACGGGGGAACGGGGTCTCAAGTCTTCCAGATTGTCCCTTTCCTCCTCTTCGCGGGCGAGGAACTCCTCCTCGATGGAGACGATCTTCTCCATGTCGTAGCCGAATTCCGTCGCCGCCAGGTAGGCGGTATCGTAGTCGATGGTCTTGTTCACCGTGGCCATCACGCCCAGCGGAAGGAGTTTCATGATGATATCCTGAGCCTTGACGTTCATTCTCTTCGCCAGCTCGCCGACGGTGATCTCGTCGCTCACTTTCACCACCCGTCTCGCGACCTTCGGCTCGGACTTCTTTTCTTCCTCGACACGCCTGTCGCCTCCGCGGTCCCTCCTGTCCTTTCTGAAAGAACCTGTCTTGGGCCTCTGCCTCCTGAAGGAATACAGGTCCTCTTCCTTGATGACGACCTTCCTCTTCAGGACACCCTTCTTCTTCTCCTTGGACTCCTCTATCTCCTGCTCCTCGATCTTCTTGAGGAGTTTTTCCGTCTTCTTCTTCTGACGCTCCGGCTCTTCCCCGCCTTCGCCTTCCACAGCGGTGAAATCCTTTTCCAGGTCCTGCTTGTACGCCTCTTCGAGGACCTTCGTTATCTCCTTCTCTTTCTCTTCCGCGATATGCTCTATGTCGCCCTTGGGGGCCTTGTCCTCGGGGGTGAGGACCGCGGCCTCGGGGGCTTCCGGCGCGAGCGCTTCCTCCCGCTGCCTTTCCTTTATGTGCACGTGGAGGTCCTCAGGCATCTTCCTGGGTGCCTCCTCGGCGATCTCTTCTTCCAGCCTCGGGGTCTTTGGCGCCCTTCTCCTGACCGGGGCCTTCTCGCCCGCGGCTTCGGCCTTTTTCTCCTCTTCGACCCCGGGTTTCTCTTCCTTCGGTTCTTCCTTGGCCTTCGGGGGGGGCTGCACCCTCCGCCTGATGATCGTGGAAGCGACCCTTGTTTCAACGAGGGTCTCCCCTGTCGCGGAGGTCTGCTCCTTCATCGCTTCTTGCGTGGCCTCGCCTTCCTTCGGTTTGTCCTTGATCTTGACACCGATCTTCTTGAGTTTGGCGAGTATCTCGTCGTCGCTGGCCTTGTCGGTAAGGGCCGTAATCTTGATTTTCGTCATTGACTGATCCTTCCTTGCTCCCCCGAGGCGGGTCATTCACCGGCTGGCGTGATCGTCTCCTCGTCCGGCTTCGCCTCTGATTCCTGCCGCGCTTCCTGCGCCGGCTCTTCGGCACCTCCTTCTTTCTCGTCGGTCTCTGTAAGCTGCGGGGCCTTTTCGGCGGCGGCCTCCTCGGCGGCGGCCTCCTCGGCCGCTTTCGCCTCCTCGGCCTCGAGCGCCTTCCTGGCCATGATCGCCTTCGCCTCATCGATGATGCGCCTGCAATCCTCCACGGATATGCTGGTTATCTTGTTCATCTCTTCGGGGGTCAGCTTCGCGATGTCCTTGGGATCACGCAGATACTCGTCGTGGAGGATCCGGGCAAGGATCTCGGACACCTTGAGGTTCTCCACGAGCTCGTCGATGATCTTCTTCGATGTCTTCTCGACCTCGGACTCGCTGCTTATGTCGATCTTCCAGCTCGTCAGTTTCGAGGCAAGACGGACGTTCTGCCCTTTCTTGCCGATGGCCAGCGAAAGCTGGTCGTCGTTGACGATGATCTCCATCGAATGCTCTTCCTCATTTATATACACCTTCGACACCCTGGCAGGCGCCAGCGTGTTGCAGACAAACTTCGCGATATCCTTGCTGTAGGGGATGATGTCGATCTTCTCGCCGCGGAGCTCCTGGACGATGCTCTGGACGCGGGACCCCTTGACGCCGACACAGGCCCCGATGGGGTCGATGTCGGGGTCTTCGCTGTAGACGGATATCTTGGCACGCTCCCCCGGTTCCCGGGCGGCGCCTATGATCTTGATGATCCCTTCCTGTATCTCCGGAACCTCGAGCTCGAAGAGCTTCATGAGGAAGCCCGGATGGGTCCTGGACATGAGGATCATGCAGCCCTTCTGTCCCTTTTCGACGTCGAGGATCAGGCCCTTGACGCGCTCCCTCTGGCGGTACGTCTCGCCCGGTATGGCCTCTTTGTAAGGCATGAGGGCTTCCGTCCTGCCCAGGTTGATGATGTAGTGGTTCTTCTCGACCCTCTGGATGACGCCCGTGATGATCTCGCCCTTTTTGCCCTTGAACTCGTTGTAGATGACATCGCTCTCGGCGTTGCGCACCTTCTGTATGATGATCTGTTTCGCCGTCTGGGCGGCAATGCGGCCGAGCGACGACGTGTCGAGCTTGATGCCGATGGCATCGCCCACCATGCATTCGGGGTCGTGATGCTTCGCGTCCTCTTCGTTTATCTCCATATCGGGCTCGCTGACGTTCTCGACGACGGTCTTGAACTGAAAGACCTCGATCTCCCCCAGTTCCTCGCTGTAATGCGCCTCGAGATCGAGATGACTGCCGTATTTCTTCTTCGACGCCGAGAGTATGGCCTCCTCGAGAGCCTCGATGATGGTCTCCTTAGGAATACCCTTTTCCTTCCCCACCTGCTCAATAACGTAATTGAGATCGAAATACATCGTTACCCCTCAAAATCAAACTCCAAATGTGCCTTTTTTATAGCACATATCGGGATGGTAAACATACCTATTTTTTCCTCTATCGTCACTTCGTCTCCCGCCGTGTCCACGATCCTGCCAAGGAATTCCCGCTTGCCTCCGATCTCCTCACGGGTGATTATCCGGCATTTCTTCCCCCGTGATCTCACGAAATCCTCACGTCTCTTCAGGGGCCGTGTGAGGCCGGGAGAGGAGACCTCCAGGGTATACGGGTGCTCGATGGGGTCCTCGACATCGAGGACCCTCGACAGTTCGCGGCTCACATACTCGCAGTCGTCGATGGTCACGCCCCCTTCCCTGTCGATGTAGATCCTCACAAGCCATCTCTTGCCGGAAGGCCGGAACTCCACCTCAACCAGCTCCAGGAGGCGCTCGCCAAGGATGGGTGCAACTATGCCTTCGATCTTTTCTATGGTTTCCGTGGCGGATATCATCCTGGCTATAAATTAAAAAAGCGGGCGGAACCCACTTGACGTTACTTTTCTATCACAACTTGCGGGGGAATGCAACGATAAATACCAGCATTTATATTGACTTTGCCCGCCCGGCAGGGTAAAACCAGATTGACGCTCCCCATCGCACAAACACAGGCGGACCGCATGTACACCTATCACACGTACACAAGCCCAAGACGCACACTTGTCACCGGCGGCGCCGGATTCATCGGCTCCCACCTGTGCGAACGGCTCCTCTACGACGGGCACGAGGTCGTCTGTCTCGACAATTTCTTTACCGGCACGAGGGAGAACATCGCGCACCTCATCGGCCGTCCCGGTTTCGAGATCATCCGTCATGACATCACCCAGCCCATCCTTCTCGAGGTGGACTGGATATTCAACCTTGCCTGCCCGGCGAGTCCGATCCACTATCAGTACAATCCTGTGAAGACCATCAAGGTGAACGTCCTTGGCACCCTCAACGTCCTCGGCCTCGCGAAACGCGTCCGGGCCCGGATATTCCAGGCCTCGACGAGCGAGATCTACGGCGATCCCGAGACCCATCCCCAGGTCGAGACCTACTGGGGGAACGTCAATCCCATCGGGAAGAGGAGCTGCTACGACGAGGGCAAGAGGGTCGCCGAAACCCTCTTCTTCGACTACATGCGACAGAACAGGGTGGACATCAAGGTCGCGCGGATCTTCAACACATACGGACCGAGGATGCGTGCCGACGACGGACGTGTCGTGAGCAACTTCATCGTCCAGGCCCTCACGGGGGACCCTGTGACCATCTACGGTGACGGCTCCCAGACACGGTCCTTCACGTACGTGGACGACATGGTCGAAGGCATCATCCGCATGATGGACCACCAGGCGGAAAGCTGGAAGAGACCCGACGACTACACGGAGCCAACGCTCTCCGGCTTTCCCGGGCCTGTGAACCTCGGCAATCCCCGGGAAACCTCCATCCTCGACATCGCCCGCACCGTCATCAGGCTCACCGGGTCGTCATCGCCCATCGTCCACAGGGACCTTCCCGAGGACGACCCGAAGCAGCGTTGCCCTGACATCTCCCTCGCGCGCAAGGCCCTTGAATGGGAGCCGACGACGGGACTCACGGAAGGTCTCGTGCGGACGATAGAACACTTCAGGAAGGCCGCAACGTGACACGGGAAGAGGAACTCGCAAACGCAGGATGGGAGAAAAGGTTCGTCGCCTGCGAGCCCCGGCTCTCAGAGATGGCCGACATGTACAGGGAGATCGGTTTCGAGGTCCACCTGGAGCCCCTGCCGGCAAAAGAGGACCTCGGCGCGGAAGAGACGTCCCCATGCGAAGACAAGGGCTGCACGGCCTGCTTCGATGCTGACCCGGAACGCTACCGCGTCATCTTCACCCGGCGCCCGGGCTGATCATCTCCCCCCGCTACTTAAAAAGCTCTTTCCACCGTTTCTCCGCCTCTTCCTTCGCGGACGTTTCGATCTGTCTTTCGGTGAAACGGAAGTATTCGCAGAAATTCGCCCTTTCCTTTTCCTTCACGAACTCCGCCTTGTCCTCCCTGCAGGAATTGGCCTTCCCCGTGTCGTAGAAGAGACAGTTCAGGCAGACGTGCAGGTCCTCTCCGCAGACGGGACACTCGTCCCGGAAGGAGATCTTTTCGGCGGTGATGGGGGCCTTGCACTTTCGGCACTTCATTTCAGAGAACCTCCAGGAGGTCTTTGAGGCCCGATATGGTCCTGCGGGGCCGGTTCCCCTGCCCGTCATGGCCGTCTATGCAGTAGCATTCGATCCCGAGACCGGAAGGGACATCGTGGTCGAAAACAGGATGGTCTCCCACGTGGACGACCTCGTGCGGGAGGGCGCCGACCCCCGCGAGGAGCCTCCGGAAAAACCTCTCCTCTCTCTTCACCATCCCGTAATCCGACGTCGCCGAGACGACGCGGGAGAAGAACCCCGAAAGACCGGTCTCGCCGAGTTCCTTCTCGACGAACATCCGTGCGGCGTTGGAGGCGATGACGAGGGTGTACCGGTCCCGCAGGGACTCTATGACCTCACGGGCATCGGGAAGAAGGGCGATGTGCTCCCTGTACCGGTCGAGGAGTTCCACCGGGGCGACATCGAGGGAAAACCTTTCCAGCCAGTGCTCTATCTCGTACCAGGCAATGTCGCCGTCCCCCACGGACTCGTACCGGGCCCGTATGAAGGCCCTGGCCTCGTCGAAGGTCATGCCGTACTTCTTCGCGTATTCCGAGGGAATACCCGTGTTCCAGACCATGTCGCCATACCGGGCGTCGACGAGGGTCCCGTCGAGATCGAAGGAGATGACCTTTTTCATCACAGCATTATACCAGATTCCCGTTCCTTTTTCCCCGGGCCGGCCGGCTTTCCGAAAAACATTGCATTAAGCGGGCAAGTTTGTTTTAAATTTACACACGAAGACAGACGGGAGGAAAACGATGAGAACCATGCTCCGCGTTGTGACAGCACTGTGCCTGTTCCTTTGCATCGGCGGGAACGTCGGCGCGAAGGACACTGTGAAGATCGGCCTCATCACGCCGCTGACAGGCGACGTGAAGACCTACGGCGAATCCGTCAAGAACGCCTTCAATATTGCTGTCGAGGAATATGGCAAAAAAGGGAAGTACACGATCCAGACAGCCATGGCGGACGACCGGAACGACGCGACGGAGGGCGCCAACGCGGCCCTGAAGCTCATCACCCAGGACAAGGTGACGGCCATTGTCGGCCCCGTTACGTCGAAGGTGGCGATACCCGTCAGCGAGATCGCGACCCAGCATAAGGTCCCCACCGTAACAGGCACCGCGACGAACCCCAAGGTGACCTTTTCCGACGGCAAGAGAAAATCCTACGTCTTCAGGGCCTGTTTCATCGACCCCTTCCAGGGTGTCGTGGCCGCGAATTTCGCCCTCAAGGACCTCAAAGCGAAGACGGCCGCCGTCCTCTACGACGTCAGCAATGATTACTCCAAGGGACTGGGCGAGTATTTCAGGACCACCTTCACGAAGGGAAAGGGGACGATCGTCGCCTTCGAGTCCTACCAGAAGGATGACGTTGACTTCTCGGCCATCATCACCAAGGTCGCCCTCAAGAAACCGGACCTCATCTTCCTGCCCGACTACTACAACAAGGTGGCCCTCATCGCCAGGCAGATACGGGAAAAGGGGATACGATCGACGCTCCTCGGCGGTGACGGCTGGGATTCGCCCGACCTCCTCAAGATAGGCGGCAGCGCCATCACGGGCGGGTATTTCGTGAACCATTATTCGCCCGACCGCAAGGACCCCGTCGCCGACGCCTTCATCAGGAAATACAAGGCCCGCCACGGCATCATCCCTGACGCCTTCGCGGCCCTGGCATACGACGCGGCGGTGATCCTCCTGAAGGCCCTCGACGCGGCGAAGAAACCGGTTTCCGGTGAGATCCTGAAAACCCTCGCTTCAACGAAGAACTACAAGGGCGTCACGGGCCTCATCAGCTTCGACGCGAAGGGGGACGCCATCAAATCGGCGGTCATCCTCAAGGTGGACAAGACCGGCTACACCTACGTGACGACGGTGAATCCATAAAGGCCGGAAGCGCCTGAGGACATTTTCCCGGACCCTTCCGTTTCCTCCGCGGGCTTAGAAACCCCCGGGGACACAGTGTTGCGCAATGGAGCATGCAAGCTACATAATCTCCCAGGTCATCAACGGCCTCCAGCTGGGCGCCGTGTACGCCCTCATCGCCCTCGGCTACACCATGGTCTACGGCATATTGCGGCTGATCAATTTCGCCCACGGAGATATCTTCATGCTCGGCGCCTTCTTCGCCTACTTCCTCATTTCCCGTTTCGGGACGCCCATCTATCTCGTCTTCTTCGCCACCATGGCCATGTGCGCGCTGGCCGGGTACTTCATGGAAAAGATAGCCTACAAACCCCTCCGGAACGCGCCGAAGATATCCCTTCTCATCACCGCCGTCGGCGTGTCCCTCTTCCTCGAGTACTTCTGCAGCCTCAAGGCGATATTTACCCCGGACTACATCGGCTTTCCCCGGCCCTTCGAGGTGTCGGCCTGGAACTTCTCACTCGGAGGGATCGACTTCTCCTTCACCAACGTGCAGATACTCATCTTTGCCATCACCTTCTTCACCCTTGCGCTCCTGTACCTGCTCGTCTACAGGACGAGGCAGGGCACCGCCATGAGGGCCGTATCCTATGACCAGGAGGCCGCGGCGCTTATGGGGATCAACATCGACCACACCGTTTCCCTCACCTTCATGGTGGGAGCCGCGCTCGCGGGTGTGGGAGGGATCCTTTACGGGATCGCCTATCCCCAGATCAATGTCTTCATGGGGATCATGCCGGGGATCAAGTCCTTCATCGCCGCCGTGCTGGGAGGCATCGGCATCATTCACGGGGCCGTTGTGGGGGGCCTCATCGTCGGCGTGTCGGAGGTCGTCGTGTCGGCCTTTCTCTCCTCAACGTACCGGGACGGGGTCATCTTCGTGATACTGCTCATCGTCCTTCTCGTCAAGCCGAGCGGCCTCTTCGGGAAAAGGATCGACAAGGTATGAGATTCTTCCTCGAGTCCAGGAAACCTATCCTTCTGGCCGCCGGCATCTACATCGTCCTCAAGCTTCTCTTCAGCTTCGGTATCGCTTCCGAATACATCCAGCAGATCGCGATCTATGTCTTCATTGTGGTGCTCGCCGCGACGGGCCTTAACGTCATTTACGGTTACACCGGCCAGTTCTCCCTGGGCCACGCGGCGTTCTACGGGATCGGGGCATACACCTCCGCCTATCTCGTCAAGACCCTGGGGCTTGACAGCGTCTTCGCCCTCCCCGCCACCCTTCTTGCCGGGGGCGTCATGGCCGGGGTTGTCGCATGGATCATCGGGATACCGATCCTCCGGCTCCGCGACGACTTCCTCGGGATCGCCACCCTGGGGTTCGGAATACTGGTGCGGGTCTTCTTCGACAACTCCGACAGGATATCGGAGACACTGGGGGGCTCACGGGGTTTTACGGGCATCGCGAAGCTCACGAACCTGGAGACCACCTTCGTCGTCACCGTCTTCCTCCTCATCGTCACGAAGAATCTCATCTCTTCGCGGTACGGACTCTTCTGGCGGTGCATAAAGGACGACGAGACGGCAAGCGCCTCCATCGGCATCGACACCACGCGCATGAAACTCATGGCGTTCTCCTACGGCTGTTTCCTCGCCGGCGTCGCCGGGGCCCTCTACGCCCATCTCTACACCTTTCTCCACCCCTCCAATTTCGATTTCCTGAAGTCCATCGATTTCCTGATCATCGTCATCCTCGGGGGCATGGGGAACATAGCGGGCACCATCTACGCGGGACTTCTCTGGGTGGGCTTCATAGAAGGCCTGAGGATAGTCCTTCCCTCGAACCTCCTCGATCTCAGATGGGTGTTCATTCCCCTTCTCCTCATCGCGCTGATGATGTGGAGGCCCTACGGATTGATGAGCAGGAAGAAAGGTAACGGGTGATGGGTCATGGGGAGAGAACGGGATGACGGCGATGCTTGAAGTGGAAAGGCTCGAGAAGAGCTTCGGGGGCGTCCGGGCGGTTGACGGGTTCTCCTTTCATGTCGACAGAGGGGAGACGCTGGGTATCATCGGTCCCAACGGGGCGGGGAAGACAACGGTATTCAATCTCATCACACGGTTCTACACACCCGACAGCGGACGCATACGCTTCATGGGAAAGCTCATCACACACCTGCCCCCGTACAGACTGGCACGCCTGGGGATCGCCCGGACCTTTCAGAACCTCCGGCTCTTCAAGGACCTCACCGTCCTTGAGAACATCACATCCGCCCACCTCACCGGGCACAGCTACAGCCCCCTCGCGGGCATCTTCAGGACCGGAAAGCACCTCAGGATCGAGAGAGAGGCGCAAGAGAACGCGACGATGCTCGTTGACTTCCTCGGCCTCGACGGAAAGGAACAGACTCCCGCGGGAAGCCTGCCCTACGGTGAGCAGCGCAGGCTGGAGATAGCGAGGGCCCTCGCCACGCGGCCGAAGCTCCTCCTCATAGACGAGCCCGGCGCGGGCATGAACCCCCGGGAGATCAAGGACCTCGTCGCCACCCTCAGACAGGTGAAGGAGGCGTTCGGCCTCACCATCGTCATGATCGAGCACCAGATGGGCCTCGTCATGAACATATCCGACAGGATCGTCGTGATGGACTTCGGGGAGAAGATCATGGAAGGGACCCCCATGGAGGTCAAAAAGGACCGGCGAGTGATAGAGGCCTATCTGGGCGAGGAGCCGGTATGACGGAACCTTTCGGCGAAACGGGATCCGCGCTCCTCTCGATCCGTGACCTCTCGGTCTCCTACGGAATCATCGGGGCCATCGACGGCGTGAGCGTGGAGGTCCGCAGGGGCGAGATACTCTCCATCATCGGGGCCAACGGAGCCGGGAAATCGACCCTCCTCAAGAGCATCACCGGCCTTGTCCGCCCCGCGTCGGGCGTGATAGACCTCGAAGGAACGGGGATAACGAGCCTGCGGACGGACGTGATAGTGAGAATGGGGGTGACGATGGTCCCCGAAGGCAGAAGGATCTTCCCCGATCTCACCGTCAAGGAGAACCTGGAGCTCGGAGGTTTCTCTGTTGCCGACAGTCAGGTGCGGGGGCGCCTCTTCGACCTCATCGTGACGACCTTCCCCCGGCTGAAGGAGAGGATGAAACAGCACGCCGGGACCCTGTCGGGCGGGGAACAGCAGATGCTGGCAATGGGCAGGGCGCTCATGTCCCACCCGAAACTGCTCCTTCTCGACGAACCCTCGATGGGCCTCTCTCCCATCATCACGCGGGAGATCTTCTCCCTTATAACGAGGATCAACAGCGAAGAGAACATTACCATCATGCTCGTCGAACAGAACGCCCACATGGCCCTCGAGCACTCCCACCGGTCCTGTGTCCTCGAGAACGGCAGGATCACCCTCGAGGGACGCTCGAGCGACATCAAGCACGACCCGCGCATCGTAGAGGCGTACCTGGGAGTCTGATAAAAACGGTTCAAGGGTTCAAAAGTTCAAGAGTTCAAGCGTGAAAGACAAAAGAAGAACCCCGGGCAGGGCAGGCGACATGCAACAGCACGCCGGTGCCTTTTTTTGTCTCTTACTCTTGAACTCTTGAACTCTTGAACTCTTGAACTCTTGAACCTTCTTTATCCTTGAACCCTTGAACTCTTGAACCGTTTTTTGGGGCGTTGACTGCCTTTTTCCGGGGTTTCGTGATATAACATTTAGCACGTGTTCATGAAAAGGAATATCCCCGACATCCACGAATTCGCCGCATCGAAGAAGACCTCTCTTTCACGCGTCATGGACTTCACCTCCACGGTGAATCCGCTGGGACCGTCGGCAAGGGCCCGAAACTCAGTCAGGAAGAACATCGGGATCCTTCAGCATCGTCCCGACCCCGAAGCAAGGTACCTCACGCGGGCGCTCGCGCGCGCGGAAGGGGTGCCGGAGGAGAACGTCCTCGTCGGCGAGAGTCTCGAGGCACTGGTCGCGGCCGTTCTGCATGCCTTCGGTGCCCGGACGGTCCTCATCGAGGCGCCCTACCCCGCATACCTGCGGGACCTGCTGGAGGGTCCGGAGGAACCCCGCTTCTTTCCCCTCGACGGCAGGGACGGCTTCCGCCTGGACCCGTCCCGGTTCGCTGCGGAAATGCAGCACTGTGATGCGGCCATCCTTGCATCGCCGTCTTTTCTGTCCGCGGAGACACTGTCCCGGGACGCGGCTCGCGGGATCATTTCCGAGGCCGGGGAGCACAACACGCTTCTCATCGTCGACGAGACCCTGAAGGGATATTCCGGCACACCTTCCCTCGCGGCCGATATCCTGCAAGAGCAGGGGTGCGTCGTTATGGGTTCCCTGGGCGAGTATTACAGCCTCGCCGGCCTGCCTGTCTCCTACGTCATCGGAACTGCCTCCGTGATCCAGGACTTAAGGAGGCGAAAAGCGGTGACGTCCCCTGACACACTCTCTGCGGCAGCGGCGACAGCGTCACTGCGAGACCCGGCGTTCCCCGCCCGCACGAGAACATACATCGAAAGGGAGAGGTCCTTCATCGCCGATGGCCTTCGGGGCATCCCGGGGATAGTCTTCTCCAGCTCTGCCTGCGGTTCTTTCGTCGTCACCCTCGTCGACAGCCCGTCAAGACCCCTCGAGACCTTCGGATACTACAGGATCGTCGTCGACAACCTGGGAGACGCCGGGACCCTGTTCTTTCCCGTCAAGGACCACAAGTGGAACGCGCGCTACCTGAAAACCCTGAAGAACATTATGGGAGCATCGAAACGATGAAAAGAACGAAGACCTCGACACTATTCCTCCTTATATCCCTCGTCATCCTTCTCTTCACCGCGTGCCTCACGCCTGCCGGCGCGGCTTCCTTAAGGATCCTCCACGTGAACGATCTCCATGGCTTCGCCGAGAGCCACAAACGCCTGGGGTCCGACGACCTCCGCGGGGGCGTCGCCTGCCTCGCCTCCCTCGCGCAGAAGCTGAGGAAGGAGAAACCCTCGCTCCTCGTCTCCGCCGGGGACATGATCCAGGGGAACACCTGGGC
>JAAYAK010000007.1 GCA_012719415.1 Syntrophorhabdus sp. | reverse complement strand
CCGAGGACGACGATCTCGACATCATATTTCTTGGCCAGTTCCCTGATCTTCTTGACGAACTTGGGGATATTTCCACGCGGTACCGTGACGTCTTCCGCGAATACCTGCTTGGCTTTTCCAAATACAGCGGCGAAACCGGCACGCCGGGCCAGCCAGTACTTGTTGGCCTCGTCCATATTTGGTGCGATGCGGGCTTCCTTCGCACCGTACTGCTTTGTGATCTCCGCGATCTTCTGCGCTTCTTTCTCGACAACCTCAGGGATCCCATCGACCTCGAAGAAGAGGCATGCGTCGGCATCCTTCGGCAGGCCGATCGGCATCATCTCTTCGATCCTGTTGATGACCCAGTTATCGACCATTTCGATCTTGCAGGGAATAACGCCGTTCTCGAGCACGCGGAAAACACCTTCGCCGGCGACCGAGACATCGTCATAGACAACGCAGAGCGTCTTTCTTGCCTGTGGCAGGGGGTTCAATTTCAATTCGGCTTTGGTGATAACTCCGAGTGTTCCCTCGGAGCTGATGAAAATATGCAGCAGGTCGTAACCAACGACATTCTTCAGCGTTCTGCCACCGAGATGAATGACCTCGCCGCTCGGAAGGACCACCTCGACACCCAGAATATACTGTTTTGTGACGCCATACTTCACGCCGGCAGGGCCGCCGGCATTCTCAGATATGATGCCGCCCATCGTCGCACCGAGAAAGCTCTGCGGATCGGGCGGGAAGAACAAGCCTTCTTTCGCGAGCCGCAGGGTGAGGTCCTGGAGGACAACGCCCGGCTCGACCGTGGCGGTCAGGTTTTCCTTGTCAACCTTGAGTATCTGATTGAATTTCGTCATGGCCATGACAATGCCGCCATGCCAGGGAACAGACCCTCCACTGACGTTTGTGCCGCCGCCCCTGGGGGTTACGGGTATCTTTTCAGCGTTGGCCAGCTTCATGATCCGGGACACTTCATCCGTAGACTTAGGGAAGACAACGACATCCGGCTCATGGACCCAGCTTGTCGTTCCGTCGTAAGAATACGCTTTCAGGGCCTCTGGCGCTGTGAGGACGTTGTCTTTGCCTACGATCTTTTGAAATTCGCTTATCAACGACTCTTTTAACATCCCTTCTACCCCCTGAGTTTGATATTGTTACTAATTTCACTTTCTTATATCCTTTTATCCTTTCCTTTGTCAACAAAAATCACAAGGCCAAAAATGCCCTGATATCAAGTAATTGGCCACAGTTAAGGCCTTGCGGAAGAATGGAAAAAATGGTATGGAATCGTATGTTTCCCATAGTGAACAAATAGACCGTAGATTGCCTGTACATCGACGTTTTTGGGGGGTATAAGTGGATATCCTGAAAACCATAGCTCCGATCTTCATCATCATCGCCTTCGGGTACGCTTTGAGAAGCAGGAACACGCTTTCCGACGACTTTGTCTCGGAGGCGAACCGTTTCGTCTTCCGATTCCCCCTTCCCTTTCTCATCTTCACGGGGATCCTGAAGGCGAACATGAAGGACATAGGATGGTTGTCTGTCCTCTCGCTCATCATCCCGACAGCCATAGTGATGGCCCTCGCCGTCCTTTCGGCCGCGGCAGCCCGTTACCGGGGCGGTAAACGCGGGAGCTTCATCCAGACGACGTTCCATGGCAACGTGACCTATGTAGGTCTTGCCGTCATCTTCTATCTTCTCGGTGATGAGGGGCTCGAAAAGGGAAGCCTCCTTGTCGGGATACTGATCCTCTTCAACAATGCCGGAGCCGTACTGGCACTTTCCCTGTCTTCCGGGAAACACCGCAACGTGATGAGAACGGCACTTTCGATCCTGAAAACACCGGTCATCATTGCCACCTTCGCGGCCCTTGCCCTCGCCTTCCTGAAGGTGACCATACCCGCCGTTGTCATGAAGAGCATCACCATAGTGGCCAACATAGCCCTTCCCATGGCGCTCATCATCATCGGCTGCTCCATTTCTCCGGAGATGCTGAAGAAGACCATCAAGCCTGCCGCCCTAGCCACGACCCTCAAGGTCATCGTCCTTCCCGCCCTGGCGGTCCTGTTCTGCCGCGTCTTTGCGATAGACCTGAAAGAGGCCCTCCCGGCGGTCATACTCCTCGCGACGCCAACGGCCATCACGGCCTACGTCATGGCACGGGAGCTCGGCGGCGACACCGACCTCGCCTCCGGCACGGTGACACTGACAACCCTCGTCTCACCGGTAACGTACCTGGGGTGGATATGGCTGCTGAAGACCGTTGCAGCCGCTTGAAGAAGAAAGAAGGGGGGTGCAGGCACGGCTGATAGGACCTATAGGACTAAGATAGGACCTATAGGACATATCGGACCTATAGGACATATCGGACCTATAGGACAGATAGGACGCATAGGACAGATTGAAGTGCAATCGCCACCCGCGGCGGACAATCGATTTCTTCCCGATTCTTCCTATTGGTCCTATTTAGTCTTATTGGTCTTATTCGTCCTATAGGTCTTATTTTCTCCTATAGGTCCTATCAAACACTCCGCGCCCTCGCTCCCTGCCCCCTCTTCCTTACCCCCCCATTTGGTCTCAGCCCCATGGGTCTTGTTGAGCTGGACAGCGGGTTTCTTCGTTGGTTTCCGGACCTGTGACCTGTGACGGTCTCTGGCATGTGACAGCCCGTCAGGGCGCAATTTGTTGCAGTTTTTGGAGGACCGCGGGGAAGCCGAGGCGTTCGATGTCCAGGGTCTCGATGACAACCTTGCCGTCGTAGCCGAGGTCGCTCAAGCCCTTCAGGACCCTTGCCATGTCGATCGAACCTTCTACGAAGTCGTGGTCGTCGCGGCTGCCGCTGTTGTTGTGCAGGTGCACGTGAAAGAGGTTCTTGAGGCCCATGC
Source organism: Syntrophorhabdus sp. (assembly GCA_012719415.1). NCBI lineage: Bacteria > Pseudomonadati > Thermodesulfobacteriota > Syntrophorhabdia > Syntrophorhabdales > Syntrophorhabdaceae > Syntrophorhabdus > Syntrophorhabdus sp. The sequence continues at coordinate 3,859 of JAAYAK010000007.1, read as the reverse complement.
GGTGTACATCGTCGATGATCGCGCCTTCGGGGTCGGGATGCTTCGCCATGCACTTCGATATGTAGGCGTGGCCGATGTCGAGGGTGACACCTATTCCGGGAACGGCCTCATTGATGGCGGCAAACTCGTCCAGTTCCTGGAAGTAAAAGTAGGACATGAAGATGTTCTCCAACGCGACCCTGACCCCAAGAGACCTTGCCTCTTCCTGAACGGTGCAGAGGTCCTCGATGAACCGCACTTTCAACTCCCTGTCGTAATCCTTGAGCTTGCGGAAAAAGGAGTAGCCGGGGTGGACCACGACCGGGTCGGCACCAAGCCGGGCGGAGAGCCTCAGGGCGGCGAGCATCCTTTCCCTGGAAACGCGCCGTATCTCGTCGACGTAACTTCCCAGGTTCATCTCGAGGAAGGGGCCATGCATGGAAAACCCGACACCATCTCCTGCCAGGCGCCGCACCCTGTCCGTCAGCGCGCCGTCGAGGGAGAAGAGGTGGGGAGGCTCATAGGAAAGCTCGACGACCCCGATCCCGGCCGCGAGAATGCTGTCGATCACGCCGTCGAGACCGTCGTTAGTGAGGAAATATGTGGATACGCCGAAGTGCATGATAGAGGCGGGTCATGGGTAATAGGTCATGGGTTATGGGAACTGCCAAGAAACAAAAGACCCTATGCCCAACAGCGTGCGCATGGCCTCTGGAGTCTTTTCCCCATCACCCATAACCCATCACCCATAACCTGTATTCTTTGTATTCTTACTTCTTCACCGCCTTCTTTATCTCTTCCACGATCTCCGAGCTGTTCAGGGAACTGACGATCTTCAGAAGCCCTTCCTTTTTGTAGAAGTCGATGAGAGGGGCAGTTTTTTCGTTATATGTGGCAAGCCTCTGCTTGATGGCCTCCTCCGTCTCGTCGGCGCGCTGCACCGCGGGAGAACCGCACTTGAAGCAGGTCCCATCGGGTTTCGGCGGTTTGCTCTTTATGTTGTAGATCTCCTGGCAGTCAGGATTGGAGCAGGTCCGTCTTGTCGTCAGCCTGTCGAGGATGACATCCGTCGGGACGTCGAGGTTGATGGCGGCGTCGAGTTTCATGCCGATCTTGTCGAGGAGCTTCTTCAATGCCTCCGCCTGGGGTATGGTCCTCGGGAAACCATCGAGAAGGAAACCCTTCTGGCAATCGGGCTCTTTCATCCTGACTTCCATAATGTCCATGATGAGGTCGTCGGGTACGAGCTCGCCCCGCTCCATGTAGCCCTTCGCCTTCTTGCCCAGTTCGGACCCCGCCTTGACGGCGTTGCGCAGGATGTCTCCCGTGGAGATCTGCACGGACCCGTCAAACTCCGTCAACGACTTCGCAACTGTACCCTTGCCGGCTCCCGGCGCTCCCAATAATACGATACGCATGATAGATCCTCCTTTGCGTGATTAATGATCGGACACGAAATTTCACTGAGTTTACCAAAAAAATCGAGAAAAATCACCGACAAAAACTCTCTTTGCCCCCTTGACCGGTCCCCCGGTGCCGCCTTGACATGCCCGACCGGGCGGGGGCATAATGTAGGCCTGTGAGAAAATATACCATCCACCGCGATGTCTCCCCCGTGAAGACCGCCATCGACTACTCCCGGGAGCTCAACGAAGAACAGCTTAACGTTGTCCTCTCCGACGACGGGCCCATCCTCGTCATCGCCGGGGCGGGGAGCGGCAAGACGAGGGTCGTCACCTACCGGGTCGCCCATCTCCTCGAGAGGGGCGTTCCACCGGGAGGCATACTGCTCCTCACTTTCACGAACAAGGCGGCCCGGGAGATGCTCCATCGCGTCGAACATCTCGTAAAGATGGACACCCGCTACATCTGGGGCGGCACCTTCCACCACATCGGCAACCTCATCCTCCGCCAGCACGCCGAGCGCGTCGGCTACCGCAAAAGCTTCACCATCCTCGACAACGAGGACGCGAAGGATGTCGTGGAGCTCGCCATCAAGGCATCGGGGATCGACGCGAAGGCGCGGATGTTCCCCAAGGGCGGGGTCGTGAAGGAACTCTTCAGCTATGCGGCCAATACCATGCAGACCGTCGACGAGGCCATCCGGGAACGCAGCCCCTTCTTCTACGACATCGCCGACGAAATGGTGGCGGTGCACGGGATCTACATGGAAAAGAAGCGGGAGGCGAACGCCATGGACTTCGATGACCTCCTCACATACTGGCACCGGCTCCTCGCCGAGGACGAGGAACTGCGCAAGCTCTACGCCATGACCTTCCGCCACATCCTCGTCGATGAGTACCAAGACACCAACCGCATCCAGTCGGAGATCATCGACTTCATGGGACTTCTGAACCGCAACGTCATGGTCGTCGGCGACGACGCCCAGAGCATCTACTCCTTCCGGGGGGCGAACTTCCAGAACATACTAGATTTCCCGAAACGCTACGGCGAGGCGAAGGTGTACAAGCTGGAGACGAACTACCGCAGCACTCCGGAGATCCTGGACCTCGCGAACAACTCCATCTCCTTCAACTTCAACCAGTTCGAAAAGACCCTGCACAGCGTGAAGAAGAGCGGCGTCGTCCCCGTCGTCGCGCCATCGCGGGACGTGATACAGCAGGCCGAGTTCGTGGCCCAGCGGATACTGGAGCTCTCCGATGAGGGCATCCCCCTCGACAGGATATCGGTCCTCTACCGCGCCCATTACCATTCGATGGAAGTGCAGATGGAGCTTACCCGCCGGGGCATCCCCTTCGAGATCCGAAGCGGGCTCAGGTTCTTCGAGCAGGCCCATATCAAGGACGTCGTCTCCTTCCTGCGCGTCATGTCGAACCCCGACGACGAGGTTTCATGGAAGCGGATGCTCAGGATCTTTCCCCGCATCGGCAAGAAGACCGCCGACCACATCTATGCCTACCTCAGGGAACAGAGTGACCCCTTCGATCCCCTCATCTCTGGCAGGATCGCGGACACCTTCAAGGGCATCAGGAAGGAGAACATCGAGGTATGGTCGGAGCTCTTTGGTGAGCTGAAGAACCTCTTCGCCGACGAGGCCCCGGGCGACATGATCTCCGCCGTCCTCAAGCACGGCTACATCGAATACCTCAAGCTCACCTATCCCAACTACGAGGCGCGCCTCGAAGACCTGGGCCAGCTCATCAACTTCTCGACGAGGTACCACTCCCTGGAGACATTCCTCAGCGAGCTGTCCCTGATGAGCGGCATCTCCGGCGAAGAGATCGTCGCCGCCGGCGACACGGACGATGAACGGGTCATACTGAGCACCATCCACCAGGCCAAGGGTCTCGAGTGGCAGGTCGTCTTCATCATCTGGTGCGCCGAAGGAAGGTTCCCGAACCCGAGAGCGGTGGAGGAAGGGGCCATCGAAGAGGAGAGACGCCTCTTCTACGTGGCATCGACGCGCGCCATGGACGAGCTGTACCTCAGCTACCCCATCCTCGCCTTCGACCGCCAGGCCGGTCACATCATCATGCGCCCTTCCCGCTTCCTCGCCGAGCTCGACGGAGGAAAGTACGAAGAGTGGGCGCTCTCGGAATACTAGAGGCGGTTCCAGGTTTCAGGTTTCAGGTTTCAGGGAAAGACCGGGAAGAAGGTTTCAAGTTTCAGGTCTCGGGTGTCGAATTTCCGGACGCAACATGAAGGAAACAATCTCTCCCTCTGGGGGACCATTTCGGAGGAAAGGACCCTGGTCGCGAGACAATGTTCTTTTGCCTTTGCCTGAAACCTGAGACCTGAAACCTTGTATGTTACTCCCAATGGAATATCACAGGCAGTCCATGATAAGAAGAATGAAAGTAAGGTTACCGGCGTGGCAGGCCGTTTAAACCAGGGGATCCTATCCCGTGTTCCAGCTCGG
>JAAYAK010000006.1 GCA_012719415.1 Syntrophorhabdus sp. | reverse complement strand
CGGGAGCGCATCCGTTCCTTCTACGGCCTCGACAAGCCGCTCTACGTTCAGTACTGGTCATGGCTCACGAGGATCGTGCGTTTGGACTTCGGCACATCCTTCGCCACGGACAGACGCCCCGTCATCGACAAGATCAAGGAGAGATTGCCCATCACCATACTCATCAATCTCCTCTCCATGGGTCTTATCTTCATATTCGGCATACCCATAGGCATCTATTGCGCCCGCTACAAGGACACGTTCCTGGACAGGTTCCTGACCTCCTTTGTCTTCGCCGGGTATGCCGCGCCCACTTTCTGGGTGGCGCTGCTCGCCATGATCTTCTTCGGGGTCTACCTGGAGGTCCTTCCCGTGTCGGGCATCAAGTCCTACGATTTCCGGGAGATGAACATCTTTGAGAAGGTCTTCGACGTGACAGGGCACCTCGTGCTGCCCGTGTGCATTTCCGCGGTCGGCAGCCTCGCGGGCATCTCACGGTACATGAAGAGCAGCCTCCTCGAGGTCCTGAGACAGGAATACATCACCACCGCATACGCCAAGGGGCTTCCCGAGAGCATGGTCATCAGAAAGCACGCCCTGCGCAACGCCTTGCTGCCTGTCATAACCATCCTCGGGCTTTCCATCCCCGGCCTCATAGGCGGCAGCGTCATCTTTGAAAGCATCTTTTCCATCCCCGGCATGGGACAGCTCTTCTACTTCAGCGTCATGGCCCGCGACTATCCCACGATCATGGGTATTCTGGTGATCGGAGCCTTCCTGACGCTTGTCGGCAACCTGATCGCCGACGTCTCCTATGCCGTGGCCGATCCGAGGATAAGGATAGGATAGAATCGGGTCATGGGTGATAGGTCATGGGTCATGGGTCATTGACAGACTGCCTTTTCCCTTTCCCGTTACCCGTTACCCGTTACCCATCACCCGTTTCAAGGGTGCCTCAATGAACCGGCCGGTCAAGAAGATGACGAGCAGGGGTCTTGCGGTCTCGGGATCCCTTGCCGCCATGGCGAAGAAGGTGTTCGGAAAATACCAGGCGGACCATGCCAATATCATGGTGTCCTCCATAGCGTTCTATATCCTTCTCACCTTCATACCTTTCACGCTCTTCTCCTTTTTCATCCTCGGATATGTCGTAGATGTGGGTCATACCGGCGTTCAGATGGAGAAGTACATCGCCCGGGTCATACCGGCACCGTACAACGCGGTCATCGTCAAGAAGGTCCTCAGGGAGATAAACGTCATTTCCCTGTCCAAGAGACTTTCGGGTCCGCTGGGTCTCTTGTTCCTCCTCCTTTTCACATCGCGGCTCTTTGCCGTCCTGCGCCCTTCATTCCAGCTCATGTTCGGCAAGACGAAGAAAGGGTTCATCAAGGGCAAACAGGAGGAATTCATCCTTACCCTTGCCTTCGCCTTTATCCAGACCATCATTTTCTTCAGCTATGTCTTTTCCGTGATGATGCAGGTGAAGGTGGTGAAGGCCTTCGGAGGGGCCGTCACGCGCGCTTCGGTGGTGCAGTTCTTTTCCATCCTCGACCTTTTTCTTGTCGCCGGGATGTTCTACTTTCTCTACCATGTCCTCACGCCCGTGCGGGACAGGAGGAAGCTCCTCTTCGCATCCGCTCTGGGGGCCGCGATGTGGCATCTGGGCAAGTATTTCTTCCAGTACTTCGTTCTCTACATAGGGCGGTTCACGGCCTTTTTCGGCACCTACGGCGTCTTTATCGCTTTCCTTTTCTGGGTCTACTTTTCCGTCTTTGTCTTTATCGCCTGCGCGGAACTGCTGAGTGTCTCCTCGGAACCCGCTGTCAATGGGCCTCGGCCCAACTATGCCCGATTCCGATGGAGACGGTGAGAGGGACTCTAAGCTCGATCACTTTTTCCATCTCCTCTCTGACGAGCTGTTTCACCGGATCGGTCTCGTCGGGGGCGACCTCAAAGAGCAGTTCGTCGTGTATCTGGAGGATAAGCCGCGAAGAGAGGCCCTTGAGCCTTATTGCCCTGTGGATGTTGATCATGGCCATCTTTATGATGTCCGCGGCGGTGCCCTGAATGGGAGTGTTCATCGCGACACGCTCGCCGAGCTGGCGGACGGCGGGGTCGGAGTTCACCAGTTCCGGTATGAACCGCATCCTCCCGAGCAGTGTCCGTACGAACCCTTTCGTCCGAGCCTCTTCGATGACACCGTCCATGAACTCTCTCACGGCCCTGTGCCGCTCAAAGTAGCTGTCGATGTACTCCTGGGCTTCTCTCTGGCCCACGCCGAGCTCCCTGGCGAGACCGAAGGCGCTCATGCCGTAAATGATGCCGAAGTTGATGACCTTGGCGGCGCGCCGCATGTCCTGCGTCACCGAGCCGGTGGTCACACCGAAGACGTCCCGGGCGACCGTGGAATGTATGTCCTCATCACGGTGGAACGTGGCGATGAGGTCCTCGTCGCCTGACAGATGGGCCAGCACGCGAAGCTCTATCTGCGAGTAGTCCGAGGACAGAAGCAGGCATCCGTCCGCTGGCACGAAGGATTCGCGGATCTTTGGCCCTTCCTGCCCCCGTACAGGAATGTTCTGGAGATTGGGGTCGCTGCTCGAAAGCCGTCCCGTGGCGGCGACCATCTGGTTGAAGGTGGTGTGTATCCTTCCCGTGCGGGGGTTAATGAGCGTGGGCAGGACGTCGACATAGGTGTTCTTCAGTTTCGCGAGCGTGCGGTACTCGAGGATCCTGCCGGGCAGGGGATGGCTCCCGGAGAGTGCCTCCAGGACCGACGTGTCCGTTGAGAAGCCTGTCTTGGTCTTCTTGACGGGGGTGAGTCCCAGGACCTCGAAGAGCACCCGGCTGAGCTGCTGCGGGGAGTTTATGTTAAAGGGTTCGCCGGAATGAGCATAGATGTCCTTCACGATCTCCGTGAGACGGTGGTCGAGATCGCGCGACAGTTCACCGAGCTTGCGCCTGTCGATCCTGACGCCGGCCTTCTCCATGTCGGCGAGCACCGCGACGAGGGGCAATTCCGTGCCGAAGAAAAGGTCCGACAGCTCAAGTTCATGCAACCGTGCCCGGAGGGCGTCGGCAAGGTCGGGAAGACAGGCGGCGAGGCCACGAAGGGATGATGCCGCATCCGCTGCTGATATGTCGGCATCGAGATATTCTTCCACTATCGGTCCCGGCGCGAGATCCTTGCGCAGAGGGTTCGCGAGATAGGCGGCGAGCATGGTGTCGAAGACCTTCTTCTCCTGGAGGAGATCGCCCGCGACCACGAAGAATGCCTTCAGATCGTGCCCTATCACCTCCTTCGCGTTGCGAAGGACCACCGCCAGGTCGGCAACGTCGTCAGAGAGGAAGACCCCTTCGCCGTCGAAAGCGGCAAAGGCCAGAATCTCCCGGTCGCCGGCATTCTTTCCCCGGAAGGAGCCGGCTATTGACACGCGGTCCGTCGCCAGGTCGGCGAGCGCCTTCTCCTTCACATCCTTCTTCTCCTTCCCTTGCACGCGGACCTCGCGGTAAAGGGCGGTGAATTCCAGTTCCCTGTACAACCTGCGGAGGGCTTCGACGTCAGGCGGCCTTGCGGCCAGGCCTTCCACACCGGCCTCGATGGGGACGTCGTACCTGAGCGTGGCCAGCTTCTTGCTCATTTCCGCCTTTTCCCGTCCCGCGATGAGCCTTTCCCTGACCGCCTTCCTCTTCATCTCGTCGACGCGGGCATAGATATTTTCGACTGACCCCAGCGAGGAGACGAGTTCGCGTGCCGTTTTCTCGCCGACGCCCGGCACTCCCGGGATATTGTCGGAGGTGTCGCCGCAGAGCGAGAGATAATCCACGATATTCCGGGGCGGGACACCGAACTTTTCGATCACCTCCGCCTCGCCTATGACAACGTTCTTCATTGAGTCGAGGATGCGGACCCTGTCACCCACGAGCTGCATCATGTCCTTGTCGCCCGTAACGATAAAGGTCATCACGTTGTCCCTGGTCTTCAGATGCTCCGTGATGGTGGCGATGATATCGTCCGCCTCAAAACCCTCCTTTTCCACAACGGGCAGCCCCATGGCATCGATGACCTCTTTGACGAAAGGCACCTGGAGGGAAAGGTTGTCGGGCATTGCCGGCCGCTGCGCCTTGTACTCCCTGGATATCTCCTCCCTGAAGGAGGGACCCCGGGCGTCAAAGACGACGATGAGATTGTCGGGGTTCTCGCTGGCGATGAGCTTCCGGATCATGCCCACGAAGGCATAGATGGCATTCGTGGGAACCCCCCGTGAGTTGGAAAGGTGCGGTGTCGCGTAGAAGGCGCGGTAGAGATAGGAATGTCCATCGACGAGGAAGACGCGCTTGTACGCAGCGGCGGATGTGTTCTCGGTCATGCCTCTCCTTCCTGGCAGTTTTTAGTCTTCGGGTACGGAGAAACGGGTCCGTATCTTGAAGGTCCGTTTTTCAGGGAAGCGTTGAATGGTGACGGAAAAGGCATCTTCCAGCGTCGTGAGGAACCTTTCGATATCTTCCTTTCTTTCCATCGTAACGGTGAACCAGAGGTTCAGTTCCCCTTCGCGTTCGTAATTGTGGGTCACTCCCGCTTCCCTGCTCACGGCGCCGGAGATATCTTCAAGTCTCTCCGGAGGGACAGCGACGCCGCAGAGGAGGCTTGTGTACCCCAATTTCCCGGCGTCGAGCACCGGTCCGATGCGCCGTATGTAACCCCGGTCCTTAAGGCTCTTCACCCTTTTCCGGGTTTCCTCTTCAGTGAGGCCGACCTTCGCTCCTATGGCCTCAAAGGGTCTTTCGGCGAGGGGGAAATCCTCCTGGAGGATGTTGAGCATCCTCCTGTCGATGGCATCCATTTCCTTCACGAAGGCCTTGCTCATCCCGGACCTCCCGAAAGGAAACACTCGAAACGGTCCCCGCCTGCCTTGCAGATGGGGCATGTTTCCGGGGGCGCCTCTCTGGCGCAGAGATACCCGCAGACCCTGCACCGCCATACGGGAAGGGGCGGCCGGACGATTCCCGCGGCGGGCTCGCTGTCATGGCGGCGGGAACCTTCGGCGGGCCTTCTTTCCGGGATGGATCCAAGCGGGCGGCGTCCCTCGGCCACATCTCGCGAGACGTAAAGGGCGCAGAAACAGGAACCATGCTCGGCGAGGTCCGCATCGCGGTAGTCACAGGGACAGAGGATGTCGTTGTCATCATCTTGCCTGCCCGAGGCCAGCCGGCAGGGGCAGGCCGGGTAGCCGTACCTTTCAACATTGGTTAAAAGCCCTTGTACGAGGGCCCTTACAAAACCCATGTCGGGGTTGAGATGGTATCCGGATGCCTGCGATCGGGCCAGGAGATCTTCGAGGAAGATGTCCGCCCCTTTCGAGTCTTGCGCCGATCCGTCATTCATAAGTTGAGAGCCTGCCTCAGCGTGTCCTCGTTGAACCCGATGACGCACTTCTCGCCATTCACGACGAGGGAAGGAAAGGAACACTTCGGGTTCCACCGCTTGAGTTCCGCGATCGTTTGCGCCTTCTCTTCATCCGCCAGGGTATCGACGTCGACGTAGTCGTAACCGATCCCCATTTTGGCGAGGAATCCCTTCATCATTTTGCACCAGACGCAGGTGCTGAGGGCGTAAAGGGCGAGAGATCCCTTGTCTTTGCCTTCCACGCGGGTCATTCCCATCTCCGGGCCTCCTTTCGAGCATCAGGTCTTGCCATGCTCCTATGGTACCATAGCGCCATCGCCGAAAAACAGGTTTTTCTTCTCCCGCGAAGAATGACGGGATGGAGACCGAAATTATGATATACTGTCGTCATGCCAGAAAAGAGAGGGAGGAGTTCCATGAGAAGAGCTTTTGTTCTGTCGATCCTGTTGTCTGTTTGTTTTGCGGCCGTTTCTTCCTTTGCGGCTGGTGAGGCGAAGACGGGAGAGCCTTTTGTCTGTCCCCGTGCCGTCAATGTGGAGGTGGGCATAAGGACCACCGGGGGCACAACCGGATGGGAAGCGATCCCCGCCAGGAGCACCTTCACCCTGGCGATCAAGGAGAGCGCGGTGCGCGGCTCCACCATGATCTGCCATTACACGAACGGCACCGTGGACTACAACCTCACCAGGGCCTTCCCCAAAGGGAAGACGTGCCACATAGCCCCGAACGAGTCGTTCATGTGCCAGTGAAAAGACAGCTTGAACCGCTCGATCCGCTTGAACGTTCCCGCTCTGCACGATCGCTTCTTCCCGTTAAAGCTGTTCAAGCAGTTCAAGCGGCTGCAACCATTTTTTTTAGTGGAAATCTGACCAGTCCGCGCGGAGCCTGTTGATGTCTTTGTAGACCGTTGTGTGGCGTGCCTTGTCGTATTCGAGGACGTAGTCCACGAAGGTGGGGAGGTACCCCTGGGTCTTGAGCGTGCCGAGGATGTTCCCGACGTAGGTTTCGAGCCTT
>JAAYAK010000005.1 GCA_012719415.1 Syntrophorhabdus sp. | reverse complement strand
TCAAGGAAGACCCGGGGTGCAGGGTCTACGCCCACGCCGGCATGGAGGACTTCCTCAGGACCCGGTATAAGATGCATTTTCTTGCCAGGGAGATCGTCCCCGTGAAGTATGAGGGTGAGAGGCAGAACCCCCACTCCGTCTTCGGTGCCAGGTTCCAGCACAGCCAGAACCTCGTGGTTCTTACACCGCTGTGGGATGGCGCCGATGCCCGGGAGAACCTGGCGAGGCACATCGGGGTCTTGAGGGCCGAAGGGATAGCGAATATCCTTTTCAGGATCGATCTCGGCCACGGCTGGCACGCGCGGCTCTATCCCGTCATCGAGGCGAACGGGTTTGTCCCGTCCATCGTGATCCCTTACCAGGGCAAGGCGGATTGGCTCTTTTTCACCCTGCGGGATTGAGGTCTTTCGCGTGTTTGACGTTCCCCTGAACAAACTTGTCCCTGAATACATCAAGAAGTTCGAGGCTTACATCCCGTCCCGTCCCGACCCGGAGCTCATGAGGCTCTACAGGGTGGACCACCTTTGGCGGCTCAACAACAACGAAAATCCCCTCGGCCCTCCCGGGGGCTCGGCGCGGGTCATTGAACAGTTCCCGCCGAAGAGGGCGGCCATCTATCCCAGTGGTGATTCCTGGTTCCTGCGCGTAAAGCTGGCCGAGAAGTTCGACCTCGACCCCGACCAGATCGTGTTCGGCAACGGGGCGAACGAGGCCATCGCCTTCGTCATCAAGGCCTTCTGCCAGGAAGGGGACAACATCATCACTGCCGACAAGACCTTTGCCGTCTATGAATGGGTGGCGGCGTTCTCCGGTTTCGAGGCGAGGCTCGTGCCGCTCAGGGATTTCGGTTTCGACGACGAGGGGATGCTTGCCCGCGTGGACGACAGGACGAAGATACTCTTCGTGTGCAACCCCAACAATCCCACCGGGACCTACTGGGACGAGACGAGGCTGAGAAGGTTCCTCGACAGGGTCGCCGGGAGGCAGATCGTCGTCGTTGACGAGGCGTACTGCGAATTCGTCGAGGCGGACGACTATCCCGACGCGATGAAGCTTCTCAAGGAGTACCCCAACCTTGTCACCTTCCGGACATTTTCCAAGATGTATGGCCTCGCCGGGCTCCGCATCGGCTACCTCGCGGGAAGCCGTGACGTGGTCGACGTCATAAGACGGACGTGTATTGTCTACTCGGTGAACGGCCTCGCCCAGGAGGCGGCGCTCGCGGCCATCGGCGACGACGAGCACGTTGCCCGGACGAGGCGGCACGTCAATGCCGAGAAGACCTACCTGCTCGAGGAGCTCTCGCGCCTGGGCGTGGAGACCCACGCCGGCGAAGGGTGTTACGTCATGGTGAGGCTCCCTGTGAGCGATACCCTTGTTTACCGGCAGCTGATGGCGCGAGGGGTGATGATACGGACGATGACGGGTTTTCGTTTTCCCAACTGGATACGCGTCAGCATCGGGGTGCACGAGGCGATGGAGGACTTCATCGGCGGTCTCGGTGAGATCCTGTCCGACAGGGAGGGCGTTCTGTGAAAGAGAAGGCGAGACACTTCCTCGAAGGACCCCGCCTTGACGCCTTCTCGAAGGTGACGGGACAGGAGAGATACGCCGCCGACGAGTATTCGAAGGAGTTCTTCTGGGCCGGCGCGAAAAGGGCCCTCATACCGCACGCCCGGCTTAATGCCGTTCACACCACGCGTGCCGCGGCGCATCCGGGTGTTCTTCGGGTTCTGACCTTCCGCGATGTCGGGGGCTCGAACAGGCTGGGGATCGTCAGGAACCATCAGCCGGTGCTCGTCGATGAGTTCATCCGCCACGCGGGAGACGCCGTCGCCCTGGTGGTGGCCGAGAGCCGCGAAGCTCTCCGCGAGGCCCTCGACCTCATCACCTTCGACCACGAGCCTCTGCCGGGTGTCTTCGATCCGGAAGAGGCCCTGAAGGAAGGCGCGCCCAGGATTCACGAGGACAACGAGGAAGGCAACCTCATGAGGGCCGTTCGCGTTCGACGGGGAGATCCCGACGTGGCCTTTCGCGGCTGCGACGTTGTGGTCGAGGGTGTACTCGAGACGCCGCGCCAGGAGCACGCGTACCTGGAGACGGAGGCCGGGTGGGCCTATGTCGATGGAGACGGGGTGCTCGTCGTTGTGACATCGACGCAGACCCCCTACCGGGACAGGAAGGAGATGGCCGCCGCCCTGGGGCTTGGCATGGACAGGGTGCGTGTCATCGCTCCCTGTCTCGGCGGCGCGTTCGGAGGAAAGGACGGCATCACCGTGCAGTGTCTCGTCGGTCTTGCCGCTCTCAGCGCGGGCGGTGTTCCCGTCAAGATGTGGTGGGATAGGCGGGAGAGCTTCCTCGCCGGAGTAAAGAGGCTTCCCGCAAAATTGCACTACCGCCTCGGGGCGAAAACGGACGGCACCTTCCAGGCGCTTTCCTGCCGGCTCCACTTCGATGCCGGCCCTTACGCCGGACTTGCGGGCGAGGTCATGGCGATGGGCGTGGAGCACGCCGGGTCGGCGTACCGGATACCCAATGTCGATATCGAAGGGTATTGCGTGTATACGAACAACGCCCCTGGTGGTCCTTTCCGCGGTTTCGGGGTGCCGCAGGCGACGGCGGGCATGGAACAGGTCGTCGACATGGTGGCCGGGAAGCTCGGCATGGACCCCCTCGAAGTTCGGCGCGTCAATGCTCTCGGGACTGGTGACAGGAACTGCGTGGGTGTTGAGCTCACGTACTCGACGGGGTTCTCCGAATGCGTCGGCAGGCTGGTGGAGCATCCGCTGTGGAAAGAGCGTGAAGTTTGGAAGGCGTCGGCCCCGCCATGGAAGAAGCGCGGCTGCGGCGTTGGCTGCATGGCCCACGCGATCGGCTACCCGGCTCTCATTCCCGACGAGGCGAACGCGAGAGTGGAACTGACGGAGAGCGGTACGATCCGGGTCTATTCAGGCGTTTCCGATATGGGGCAGGGGAATGCCGTCACCTATCTCAGGATAGCGGGGGAGGTCTTGAACCAGGACCCCACGACGATGGAGGTCATCCAGCCCGACACGGACCACGGCCTTCCCTCGGGCACCTCGTCGGCGAGCCGCACGACGTACACCTTCGGGAATGCCGTCATACAGGCGGCGGGGAGCCTCAAAGAGGTCATCCTTCGTTCCGGTGCCCGGTGCCTTGAGGTCGAGGACATCGACTCTCTCGAACTGGTGCCCGGTGCCGTCAGGATCAAAGGCTCGGGCCGAAAGGCAGCCCTTCGCGACGTGGCGGCCCTCATCGATGCCGTCGACCGGTCCTGCAAGGGATACTTCCGGACCCCCTACGACGAGAGCACACTGGAGATAATGTACCTGGGCACGCACGTTCTGTTCTCGTACGGTGCCCACCTCGCGCGCATCGAGGTCGATACCCTGACGGGAAGGATAGATGTTGTGGACTACGTGGCCGTCACCGACGCGGGCAGGGTGCTGAACCGCGCCCAGTACGATCAGCAGGTGCAGGGTTCCATCGCGCAGGGCATCGGGTATGCCCTCATGGAGGACTACATCGTGAAGGACGGCCGGCACGAGACGGAAGACCTTGCGACCTACATCGTCCCCACCTCCCTCGACGTTCCCGACATGGTC
>JAAYAK010000004.1 GCA_012719415.1 Syntrophorhabdus sp. | reverse complement strand
TCGTCTCCCGAAGCATCCAGACGGAGATCAATGAAGGCAGGGGCTTCGACCACCCCCTGGGCAGGTACATCAAGCTCGATCTCACACACCTGGGAGAGCAGAAGATCCTCGCCAAACTCCCGGGCATACGGAAGATCTGCATCGACTTCATCGGCATCGATCCCATACGGGAACCCATACCCATCATGCCCTGCCAGCACTATTCCATGGGCGGTATCGATACGAACGCGAGGACCGAGACCGGGGTGCGGGGGTTCTTCGCCGCCGGTGAATGCGCCTGCGTGAGCGTCCACGGGGGCAACAGGCTCGGCGGGAATTCCCTTCTTGAGACGATCGTCTTCGGGAAGACGGCCGCCGGCGCCGTCGATGAATACCTGTCGCGGCGGCCTGAGGCGGCGAAGGAAGAAATCGTTCGCACCACCGCGCGTAAGACGGAAGAAAAGATGACCGCCCTCGTCACGGGTGGTAGGGAGAAGACCTTTTCCCTTCACGGGGAACTCGCAAGGACGATGAGCGCCAACGTGGGGATCTTCCGCGAACGGGCCGAAATGGAGAAGGCCCTCGAAGACATCGGCCGCATCAGGGAGCGCTACCGGAACGTCGGGGTGTCGTCTCCGGCCCGACACATGAACTACGAGCTCATGAACGCCATTGAGCTCGAGTTCATGATCGAGGTGGCCCACACGATAACCCACGGGGCGCTCCTGAGGGAAGAGAGCCGCGGGGCCCATTGGCGAAGGGACTTTCCGAAACGCGATGACGAGAAGTGGCTCCGGCACACCATCGCCCGCATGAGTGGCGACGGGACGTGCGGCATCTCCTTCCGGGGTGTCACCATCACGCGCTACCAGCCCATGGAGAGGGTCTATTGATACCAGCGGCGGCATACACCTTCAAGATACTCCGCAGCGACAGGAAAAGACCGGACGAACGGCCCCGGTTCCAGACGTACCGGGTGAAGGTCATCCCCGGGCTCACGGTCCTTGCCGTCCTCATGAGGATCCGCGACGAGATCGACGGCACTCTCTCCTTTCGTTCATCCTGCAGGTCCGCCGTTTGCGGTTCCTGCGCCATGGTCATCAACGGCAGGATCGACCTCGCCTGCAGAACACAGGCGGCCTCCTTCGGCACGAACACCATCATCCTCGAACCCCTCCCCAACATGGAGGTCATAAAGGACCTCGTCGTGGACATGACGCCCTTCTGGCGCATGTACGAGAAGGTGAAGCCTTATCTCATACGGCAGACGGCAGACCCAGAGAAGGAGATAGAGCAGAGCGAGGAAGAGCGAAGCCGCATCGACCAGTTCGTCAACTGCATCCTCTGCGCGTGCTGCTACGGGGCCTGCCCCGTCATAGCCCGCGACCCCCAATACCTGGGTCCCGCTGCCATGGCAAAGCTGGAACGTTTCATCCTTGACTCCCGGGACGAACGGCCTGAGGACTTCCTGGACACCGTGAACGATGAAAAGGGGGTTTGGGGCTGCGACACGGTCCTTCGGTGCATCGAGGCCTGTCCCAAGGACGTGCGGCCCACCGACTCGATCGTAAACCTGAGGAAGACCCTTGTAAAGAAGAAGGCAAGACGGCTCCTGGGGATAAAGAAATGAAGCTCGACCATTCACTCGTGACGCGAAGGACATTCCTCAACACCCTCTTCGGGGGATGGATAGCCGCCGTCGCCTCAGGCAGCCTCTGGGCACTCCTGAAGTTCGCCTTTCCCACGCTCGGGAAGGAACCCGACTTCGTCATCCTCAAGAAGGCCGACTTTGAGGGCATCCCCCTCAACTCCGTGAAACCCTTCGCCTGGGGAGGCAAGCTGGGTCTTTACTTCAAGAAGGAGAGCGGGGCCGTTCAAGCCCTCAAGGGCGTCTGCACCCACATGGAATGCAACATCACCTACAAGCCGGACGAGAGGAAGTTCTACTGCGCCTGCCACAAGGGATGGTTCGACGAGAACGGCAGGAACATCGGCGGACCTCCGCCAAAACCCCTCGAGATCTTCGACATCACGGTCGAGGGCGACAAGCTCATCATAGCGAAAAAGGGAGTGAAGGTTGAGCTGCCGAAGGCTTAAGGTTTGGCTCTCAGAGAGGTACGATATCGAAGCGCTGGGGAACCTTGCCCGCTTTAAGACCGTCCCATCCCACCGGTTCGATGCCTGGTATTTCGCCGGAGGGCTCACGCTGTTCCTCTTTGTCTTCCAGTTCATAACGGGGATGGCACTCGCCCTCTACTACGTCCCACACGCGGAGCACGCCCACAAGAGCATCATCGACATCGTCACCAAGCTCAACATGGGATGGCTTTTCCGTTCCCTCCATCACTGGGGGGCACAGCTCACCATACTCGTGCTCTTCGTCCACGTGTTCAGCGCCCTTCTTCTCAAAGCCTACCGGAAACCGCGGGAGCTCGTCTGGCTCACCGGTTTCGTGATGCTCGCCATATCCATCTTCTTCGGCCTCAGCGGGTATTTTCTCCTCTGGGACGAAAGGGCCTTCGCGGCGGTGCGCGTCGCCACGGGCGGAGCCGGCAATCTTCCCCTCATCGGGTGGTTGATAAAAGGCTTCCTGCGCGGCGGCCTCGACGTGACGGGCGAAACGCTGACACGCTTCTACGCGTTCCACGTCGCCATCCTGCCTCTTGTCACCATTGTCGTGACGGGGCTCCACATCCTCCTCGTCCAACTCCATGGAATGAGCGTGCCTCTCTCGCAGGAGGAGAAACAGGGAAGACCCGAGCCTTTCTTTCCCAACCTCTTCTACAAGGACCTCATCGTGTGGCTCATCTGCCTGGGGGTGGTCGTTACGCTGGCCGTCCTCTTTCCGCCAGAGATCGGCAGGAAAGCGGACCCTCTTGCGCCGGCTCCGGAGAACATCAAGCCCGAGTGGTACTTCCTCTTTCTCTTCCAGACACTCAAGCTCTTCCCCGGAGAGATACTGGGCATGAACGGCGAGACCATCGCCATCGTCATCATTTCCGCGGCCATACTCTTCTTCTTCCTCATCCCTTTTTTCGACAGGAGGTCGGCGATGGAAAGGAAAAGTCCTCTCTTCACGTGGATCGGGGTGTTCTACCTTGTCTACTTCACGCTCATGACCGTTATCGGTTTTTTAACCTAGGGGGTGTCAGCAATGCTCTCGATGCTCCTCCTCGTCTTCTTTCTTATCATCGAAGCAACAATGCTGCCGGCCGCTGAACCGAAGATCGAGGTCTTCGCAGCAGCGCCGTACGACCGGCACATCATCTACCAGGCGCTTGTCTTCTTCTGGATAGGCATCATCGGTCTTGTCGTCATCATCGCGATGAAGCTCAGGGAGATAAAACGCATTCAGGACATGGGCATCGACGAAGAGGAAAAGGACGCTCCTTTCCTTGACTAAGCAGGCCCAAACCTTTATTATGTAGCATCAATCCTATGCAGACGATCGTGCGTAACTCCCTCATATCCCGCCGGGGGCTCGAACAAATCCTCAGCCTTCCCGAGGAAGACGCGGCCTACGTCTCGCTCCTCGAGATACTTGCGAAGTTCCAGGACATAAAGAAGTTCGCGAGCGAGATACACACGGAGATCCATCTCATCAAACCCATCCTCAAGATGCTCGGCTATGCCTATGAATCGAAGCCGAAGTATTTCAATGATTCCATAAAGGGACCCGACGTCGCCCTCTTCGCGACAGAGGCCGACCGGGACAGGGCGTCGCCCCTGTGGGGAACTCCGGAATACTACGCGAACACGCTGGGTGTCCTCCTTCTCAAACGCTTCGGGAGAAACCTCGAAGAGGGTATCAGCGGTTTCTATCTCGAGTTCGAGAACCGCATTCCCCTGTACCAGCTATTCTATTTCCTGAAGAACACGAAGACACCCTGGGGCATCCTGACGAATGGCAAGCAGTGGATGCTCATGAAGAAGCCGCTTGCCTGTGAGACGCGGATGTTTTCCATTGATCTCGAGGAAGCCGTCGAGACGAACGACAGGGACGCGCTTCATCTTTTCTGCAAGGCCTTCTCCTTGAGCGGGCTCCTCACAACGCTCCCCGAGATACAGGAAACCGAGCGGCAGTCCCTCATCGACAGGCTTCAGGAGAAGAAAGCCTCCCTGCACAGCGCGACAGCGGGCTTCAAGAAAAGGATGGAGGTCTTTCCCAGGATCGTGGGGGGGCTCTCTGACCTTTTTGCCGAAGACATCTTCACCACGACGAGGGCATACCTGGCGGAGAACGACGTGTATGTCGCGAAGAGGACCACGCCTCCCGACGCCATCGACGAATTCAACATCGCCGACATAACATCGTATCTTCTCAACAGGAAAGGCTCCTCTCCCGTCATCGATCCTGAAAAGGTATTCCTGCAGGCAAGGCCGGAGGAATTGACGAAAGACGATCTCCTCTCGATGAGGATGCTCGACATGACACCCGGCTTCGGCAATGTCACGACACAGCTCGTGGACGGCATCGCCTATCTCTCCTTCATCCTTCCCTACCGCGACAGGAACACCTTCGTGGCGCAGTGGGAGAATGAAAAGGCCCTCAAGCGGTATATCCTTCAGAGGATCCTCTATGGTATCGAGAAGTCCCACGTCGCCTACGATATCCTCCAGTATGCCATGCAACACCGTTACGGAACGGAAGCCG
>JAAYAK010000003.1 GCA_012719415.1 Syntrophorhabdus sp. | reverse complement strand
GTCACCTGCTGGCCGGGGGGGATGTCTGTGAGGAAGCCGCTCAAGGGTTTCTTGAGGGCGGGGTGGATGAGGCCGGGGTCTATCTCTATAAGGGGGACTATGGCGAACCTTCTGCGGTGGAGTTCCCTGTGGGGGACGGTCAGGCGGTCGTCATCGATGATGCCGTCGCCGTACATCAGGATATCGAGGTCTATGACGCGGGGACCGTTCTTCTCGTCCCGTACGCGACCCATGGAGGATTCAATGCTGTTCAGGAAATCGAGGAGGTCGAGGGGGGTGCCCTGCCAGTCGATCTCGACGGCGCAGTTGATGTAATCGCCCTGCTTTATGTCCGAGACGGGCGATGTGGAATAGAAGGACGATATGGACCTGAGCCCCGCCCTTGTATCGCTGGATATGCGTTTTATCGCCGTCTTGCAGTTCTCGAAGCTCTGACCGATGTTGGAGCCGATGCCGATAAAGATCTTGCTGTCCACGCCGGTACCTCCATGCCCCCGCAGTTGATGCCAACGTGTAACGTTACTGATCCTTGCTGTCGGTGTCCTTGACCTCTTTCTTGAAATCCTTGATGCCCTTGCCCAGAGACGACATGATGGAAGGCAGCTTGCCGGCACCGAATATAAGGATCACGATGACAAGGATTATGATTATCTCAGGAACGCCTAAACCAAACATGTCTAATGATATCACCGGAAAAGGAGAGGAGTCAATGTTTTTTCACAAGGGCGAGGGCGTGAAAATCCTTGATTATGTCCGTGCCGTAGGTGTAAATAGAAGCGGGTACGCGCCATGAACGACGGAGATATGATCAGGGAGCTCAACAGGATGCCGGTGAACGTCAAGGCACGCGGGCTCCTCGAGATGGACGGCGAGGAAGTGCGGGAGGAGAGTCTCCATTGCGTGCATGCCGCCCTGTACGCGATCAAGAGGGGGGAGGTCATCGTGGAGATGGATGTGTCGGAGACGGTCACTGCCATGATGACATGGAGGCCGCCGAGACTTGCCAATTTCCTGATGCTCAGGAGCGGCGAGGACTATGAACCTCCCGGCTGGGAGGCCGCCGCCGACCTCCGGGAATTCGCCGAGACGGTCCTCGACGACATCGAAGCCAAGATGGTGACCCACTTCCCCTACTACCGCAGCCCCGAAGCCTGAAAGACCGCTTGAGCCGCTTGAACCGCTTGAGCGTCAAGGCCCCTGCGTGATCGTACGGCCCGTTCCGCCGGCGGGAGCCGGACCCAAAACATTCTCCAATTCGACCACCTGCGGTCTTTTGCCTCTTTCGCTCAATCGGTTCAAGCGGCTCAAGCGGCTCAAGCGGTCTGTTTGACCTTGAAAAGCAGAAATCCTCCGGGTATAATCAAGTGATTCCAGGCTCAGTTCCGGTCCGGTTCCATACTGATTCCCACGGGGTGACGAATGAAGATCAGGTTTCTCGGTGCTGCCAGAAAGGTCACAGGGTCGTGCTTCCACCTCTTGACGGATGGTATCCAGGTCCTTGTGGACTGCGGTATGAATCAGGGCAGGAATTCCGATGCCTTGAACCGGGAGCCCTTCCGGTTCCATCCCGACCAGATAGACACCCTCCTTCTCACCCATGCGCACCTCGACCACTCGGGATTGATACCACGCCTTGCGGCCGGCGGTTTTCCGGGCAGGATACTGACCACGTCAGCCACGGCGGAACTCGCCGAGATCATCCTTCTCGATTCAGCGCATATCCAGGAAAAGGATGCCGAGTGGCAGACGAAGAAGGCGCAGAGGGCGGGCAAGGACCAGGTATTTGAGCCCCTTTACACAACAGAGGACGTCAGGGCGTGCCTCCCGTATTTCGACCAGAACGGTTATGATTCCCTGCACCAGTTGCCGGGCGGGATGAGGTTCCGTTTTGTCGATGCGGGGCACATACTGGGATCGGCCAGCCTCGAGCTGTGGTTCCGGGACGGCGGGCGCGACAAGAAGATCGTTTTCTCCGGGGACATCGGCAAGAACGGGAATCCCATCATACGGGACCCTCAGCACATCACCGAGGCGGATTATGTTGTGATCGAGTCCACGTACGGGAACCGGTTCCACAAGGACCTGGAAGCGAGCATCGAGGAACTGGCAAAGGCCGTCAAGGAAACCTTCAAGCGGGGAGGCAACGTCCTTCTCCCGTCCTTCGCGGTCGGCAGAACCCAGGACGTTCTCTATATCCTCGACAGGCTGGTGAAGGAAGGCACGCTCAAGGACCTCGATGTCTACGTTGACAGTCCTCTCGCGGACAGGGCCACGAAGATCTACATGGCCCACCCGGAGTTCTTCGACGCCGAGGCGGTGAACAGCTTCAAGTTCAGAAGCTCGGCCGGGATGAGGATCCACTTCACGACCACCATCGAAGAATCCCAGAAGATCAACCGGATCAAGTCAGGCGCCGTCATCATCGCGGGCAGCGGGATGTGTGAGGGGGGCAGGATCCGCCATCACTTCAAGCACAACATCTGGAGACAGGAGTGCAGCATCATCTTCACCGGTTTCCAGGTGCCCGGGACACTGGGCCGGTACATCGTCGACGGGGCGAAGAGGGCCTATATCCTCGGCGAGGAGATGGCCATACGGGCAAAGGTGCACACGATCGGCGGGTTCTCGGCCCATGCCGATCAGGGGGAGCTTCTCGAGTGGCTGGGGACGTTCACGAACAACCCCCGGGTCTTTATCGTCCACGGTGAGGAACCCGTCGCCCTGGAGTTCGAAAAGATAGTGAGGGAGAAATTGGGACTCACCACATATGTGCCCCACCTGGGTGAGGAACTGGAGATCTGAAAACCCGGACTGGTCCGGGGAAAGCCGCAAGGTGTCAGAGGGAACGTGGAAGGGCAGGCTTCTCTCTTCAGCGAGACGGATTTTCTCAACTACCGCGTCGTCCGCAGCAAGATGCGCAAGCGGACCATGACGCTGAAGGTGGAGAGGAGCGGGGCCGTCGTCATCCTTGTCCCCGAAAGGACGCCGGAAGAGGAGATAAACCGGTTCTTCAGATCGAAGGTCCATTGGATAGCGAAAAAGCTTAAGGAATACAAGGACGTTATCGGCAGGACGGGACAGAGGCGCTACGTGACGGGAGAACGGTTCCTCTATCTCGGTGAAGAGTATCCCCTGGAGGTCATCGAGGGGAAGTCGGCAAAGCTGAGCCTCTACCGCGGCACCTTCCGGCTCTGCAGCGATCACGACGCCGATGGCCGCGAGATGTTCCGGGAATGGTACAGGCAGAGGGCGCGGCAGATCTTCCCCGAGCGGGTCGGTTTCCACGCCAGGCGCCTTGACCTGACATGGAAAGGGATACGGATAACGAGCGCGCGGACCCGCTACGGCTCCTGTTCCGCGGACAACAGGCTCTCCTTCAGTTTTCGCCTCGTGATGGCCCCCTACGATGTCATTGACTATATCGTGGTCCATGAGCTTGCGCACACAAAGATCAAGAACCATTCGAAGCGGTTCTGGGAATACGTCGGGAAGGTGATGCCCGATTACAAGCGGCGCAAGGAATGGCTTGTGGAGAAAGGTTATCTGCTGGACATATAGAGATCCGGCGGGGAGATGCGATGAGAAAGATGACGGTCCTGATAGCGGCGGCGGCGATCTTCCTTGGTCTCGGTGTCATGGACGTCCATGGTCAGACGCCGAAGAAAGAGTCCGCGGGAAAGCCCGGGAGCGGAAAGTCGCAGATCGTGATCGAGTTTGTGTCCTTCCCCGACCAGTATAAAAGGTATGAGGTCTACCCGTGGGAGACGCTCAAGGTGGACGATTTCCGGGCGGCCTACACGGCAATGGTCGAGGAGGGAAAGTTCGAGGATTGGGTAAGGTCCCTCACGGGCACCGCCCAGGGTAAGAACCGGATGATACGGGTATCCAGGGAGAGTTTCGTGCTTGTCGTGTGCTGCAAGCCTCACATGTGCGACACGAGCCAGATCATCGTCCTTTACGATCCCGTGAAAAAGAAGACCTTCAGTATGCTTGCCGTCGACGGCAAGTTCTCCTGGTTCGGGAAACCTCCCGGCCACATAAAAGATCTTCTCAATGTGCTCCTCGTGGAGGAGTTCAGGGCCATATACAGGGGCCAGATCTGATAAGCGGTCTTTGACTATAATGCGGGACTGAAATAAGAAAGGAATCATGACATGCAGAACGGAGTGATCATTGTTGGAGCGGGGCTTGCCGGGATGATGGCGGCCATCGCGGCCTCGGATGAAGGCGCGGAGGTCATGCTTGTGGATCGGGGTTCCATAGGGCTTGGGACGAACACGGCCATGTCGAACGCGGTCTTTGTCGGTGTTTCCGACTCTTACGGGGTGCAGGAATATGTCCGGGAGACGACCGAGATCGGCCGTTTCCTGAACAGGAAAGACAAAGTGGAGACGGCAGCCAGGAGGAGCCGTGAGGCTGTGGTCTGGCTGAAGACGCTCGGGGTTTCCCTGGATTCGGTGGGAACCAATCTCTACCAGGTGAGATCATCGGATCCCCGCGTAGTGTCGGGAGTGACCCTCGTCAGGCAGATAGCGCGCGCGATAGATTCCCGTCCTCGCATACGGGTGATTCGCGATTTCTATGTGACAAACCTTTTTCAGAGGGATGGGGTGGTGGAAGGCGTAGAAGGTATTGATGCCGGGGGCACGAGCGTCCTGTACCGTGCCGACGCCGTTGTTCTGGCAACGGGTGGTGCCGGGGCCATGTACCTCAGGAACGACAACCAGAGGTACATCATGGGGCAGGGGTATTACCTCGCCGCCGCGGCCGGCCTTCCCCTTTTTGACATGGAGTTCGTGCAGTTCTTCCCCATTATCATAGCGGGAGAGGGTCTGCCGGCCACCATGGTCTACCCGCCCATTCATAAGGCCATGAAGCTTGTTAACGGTGCGGGAGAGGACCTGGCCGTGAAATACAACCTGGGCAGCCTGACGGATGCCGTCATGAAGAAGCGCGACGAGCTCTCCATCGAGCTTTACCGGGAGGCCGAAAGGAGTGCCGTATTTCTCGATTGCCGCGATGTTCCGCGTGATGCCTGGGAAGGTTATCCTCTGAGCCTGCTGAGGCCCGTCAAGCATGACTTTGCGGCGAAGCCGCTTCCCGTCTCGCCGGCGGTGCATTTCATGATGGGAGGCGTGATGACCGACGATGCCTGTCAGTGCGGATTGCCCGGGCTCTTTGCCTGCGGGGAGGTGACATGGGGTCTCCACGGCGCGAACAGGCGCGGTGGGAACGCCCTGATGGAGTGTGCCGTCTTCGGGACCCTGGCGGGGCGCAACGCGGCGCGTTTCAACGAGGAAGCCCCGAAAGGGATGAGTATGGAGCCGACGGAGACCCGGACGGATGGGTTCGGAGCCCCCGGGACCTCGCGAAGGTCCCTCGGCGACATAAAGACAGAGATACGGAAGATAGCCTGGCACAACGCCGGTGTCATTCGCTCGGCGGAAGGATTGACGAAAGGCCTTGAGGCCGCTTGCGAGATCCACCGGGAACTCGATGGGTTCGTGCCGGCCACGAGGCGCGAGAGGTGTGCGAAGGCCGACCTGACGGCAGCGGTTGTGACCCTGAAGGCCATCATCACGGCGAGTCTTGCCAGACAGGAGAGCCGGGGCAGCTTCTTCCGCGAGGACCATCCCCGCGAGGATGACGCCAACTGGAAAAAGAACTCTTCGCTGATCTATGATCCCGTGGAGAAGACGTTCTCGGTGACCCACGCCGCCGCGCTCTGAACACAACACACTGTCGCAAGGAGACTGCCATGATCGAGCACGCACCATACGGTTCCCTGATGTCTGACGCCAGCGCCTTCACAAGGAGCAGAGTGATCCTCTCCGCGGCGGAGCTGGATATATTCACTCTCCTCGACGGGGCCCCCGGAACCTCGGCCGCCCTGGCGAAGAGGGCGGGTTTCAACGCCCGGGCGCTCTCACGTCTTCTCGATGCCCTCGCCTCCCTGGGCCTTCTCGCGAAGAACGGCGGGTCCTACTCTCTCACGGAGAGCGGAGCGCTCCTGTCCTCCCGTCATCCCGGTTCCATCCGCCCCATGGTGCTCCACATGAACGCCCTCTGGGACAGTTGGGGAGACCTTTCGCGCGTGGTGACAAAAGGGCTCAAGGGAAAGCGCAAGCACGCAAGCCGGATGGACGCCGAAACCCTGGCGGCTTTCATTGGCGCCATGGACGTCATAGGAAGGGACCTGTCCCTGGAGATAGCGGATTCCTGTGATCTTGACCGGTACAGGAGGCTTCTCGATGTGGGAGGGGCGTCGGGGACGTACACGGCGGCCTTTTTGCGGAAGAACACCCTCCTCAGGGCCACGATCTTCGACCTTGGGGCCGTCATACCCATGGCCCGGGCGAAGATTGCCTCGGAGGGCCTGTCGGAAAGAGTGGACCTCGTACCCGGTGACTTCTACAACGACGACCTCCCCGGCGGACATGACCTCGTCCTTCTCTCGGCCATAATTCACCAGAACGATCCCGGGCAGAACGTCGCCCTCTACCGCAAGGCGTGGACAGCCCTTCTTCCCGGCGGGACCATACTCATCCGCGATCACATCATGGACGAGACCCGCACCGCCCCATCCGCGGGGGCGCTCTTCGCCATCAACATGCTCGTCAACACCCGTGGCGGCAGCACCTATACCTTCGAAGAGGTGGAGGGGGGCCTGACGGAGGCAGGCTTCGAGGACATCAGGCTCCTGAGAACCGGAGACAGGATGGACTGCCTGGTGGAGGGGAGGAAACCGGGCGCGAGATAATGTATCCGGCGCCGGCCTGACGAAAACGTTTTCCTGCTCACTTCGCCTGCCCCAGCTTCCTGGCCCACTTTGCCAGTTCGGCCAGGAGTTC
>JAAYAK010000002.1 GCA_012719415.1 Syntrophorhabdus sp. | reverse complement strand
CATGTCCGATTACAGCCAATACGGGTTCAAGAACGTTATCGCGAAACCCTACGATCTCGAGGAACTCGGCGAAGTGCTCAGGTCGGTGATAGGGGGAAACTAGCAAAGACCGCTTGAATGGCTTGAGCCGCTTGAATGGCTTGAACGTTGGAAAAACACCTTTAGAGGCATATGCGGGGGGTCGAGCCCGCCGTTCTAATATGCAGCCGGGCGATGGGTCTTTTCTTTCATCAGGCGCGACAGGGTGAGAAGGAAGTTGCGGATGTCTTTCTTCTGCGCTTTGTCCTCTGGCGCGTGAATGCCAAGGCGCCGGGCACATGCCGTGAGATAGCTGTTGGCCTCGTCGCTGACGACGGGGTCGACCCCGAAACGCAGCAGCTGTATCTTGTTGAGCAATGAGTTCTCGTCACCGTCCCCGGCGGTTATCAGGGCACGCTCGATAAGATTGTCGACATCGAACTGCACGACGCTTCGCAGCATCACGCGGTCCCCCCCGTCGTAACGCGCCAGCAGCCTGTCGAACTGCTGCAGGACCCATCCGTCGATGCTCCCCATGTAGCCCGCCGCCATGCCGGCGACCATCATGACGAAATGCCGCTGGTCCCAATCGACGCACTGCTTGATGAGGTCACGGACCGTTTGTCTTTCCTCGCCGGTGATCGCGATGTTGCCGGCAAATCCGTCTCGCTCGTCGGAGGTGATCTCGGCCAGGAGCAGAAGGAGCATGGCCCCTCCCCGTATCATCTCCCCGGGGCGCATGGCCTTTCGCGCCTGTCCCAGGAGCTCCGGAAAATGGGAACGGATCCTTCCCGTCAGCTCGTCCGCCGCGTCGCCCCAGCGGTAGGCCTGGTGCAGGCAAAAGCCGATGAGGCCGCTCGCCCGCGTTCCCATCACGCGGACCATCCGGTCCACATCATCCATCGTCTTGACCCTCAATTCCTGGACCACGTGGTCCGGCAGTCCCGACAGGATCCCGATGATGGAGCGACGGGTCTCGGGCGTGAACCCGGCCCAGTTCAGAAGATACCCCGTGACGGCCTCGGCCTCCAGGCATTCCACGGGATCCGAGACGATCTCGTAGATCTTTACCCGGTCGAAGACAAAGATATCGTGCATGACCTTCGATATGTAGGCGCTGACCATCTCGAAACGCGGGTCCTTTTCGCGGCCCATTGTCCAGATGTAGACAAGAAGGCTCTTGTTCACCTTCGTGAGGACCTTGAGCAACATCTTGTAGTCGTTCTTGAAGACCTTCGGCGCGTTGATAAGGTCGTACAGGAAAGTCCTCAGGAGGAGCCATTCGCTGACATCCACAACACACCTGTTGTCGAGACGGCCCGTGCGCAGGAACTCCGCCAGCCGCAGGTGGTCAAAGCCGTCGCTGCGCAGGATCTCGATCAACTTGCCGTGATTGATGTTGTTCCGCATCAGGGTAGTGTTGAGCTCCCGGATCGAGTTCGACAGCCGTTCAAAGCGAACCGCTCCCCCTGTGTGCCCCTCGTCGGGAGCCTCCGGCTTCTCCGGGAATCCCTCCCGGGCGGAATGGTACTGGAGCATGATGAAGTCATCCACGCGCCCCCTGTCTTCTCCACCGACCATGCACTCCGACAGGCTGCGGCATTCCTGTTCCGTTGTCGACCGGGAGAACCCGCACAGTTCCCGCACGCCAGGCTGCTCCGATGATTCGTCGAAGCTCAGGTAGCGATTCCAGGTCTTCGTGAGGGCGAGGTGCATACATCTCTCTTCGCTGCCCCCTGCCGGCGAACGGAGCATGACTAACATGATCGCGTATCCCAGGTTCAGGTAGACGACGGGCTTCCAGTCGGACTGATAGATCAATGGATGGATGTTGATGACGATGTCCCTGCCTTCGCACGTCACCATGCCCTGTCCCGACCTGGCACCGAGGGTGATCCTGTACCGCTGTGTCCAGAGATAGTCTCCGTAACGGAAGGCATAGTTCTTCACGACCCTGTGAATAAAGCCCGCAAGTTCGTCGAGGAATTCCGGGCCCACAAAGGGGGCATCCGCCGCGTCGGAGATATCGATCTCAAGACGATAGACATCGTTCGCCGCGAAGACCTTGCTCAACCAGACCCGTGTCGGGCGGATATGGTAGATCGTGGGCTTGTTGAAGATGTCAAGTGACGCCAGGAGAAGCTCCGGCTCCTCCCTGTAAGCGTCGATCACACGGTCCCTCGATCCATCCCTTGCCGTCCCGCCGTGATCCATGGTAAGGGCCATGTAAAGAAAGACCGCCGCCGCGAAGGCGTCCAGTATCCCGGGATGGACGACGGGCAGGGACTTGATGTGGTCAAAATAGGGAACAAGAAGGTTCCAGTGCACGCCGATAGCAATGGCCGACCTCGTCCGGGTGATCCTGGCGAGCGGCGCGCGGCGGCCGGTGATGGTGATGGTGACGGTGATGGCCGAGCCCGCGCATTCGGTCAGTATGGGCGCGAGGAGCGCATTCAAACGGGGGCCGTCGATACCCTTGACCCTCTCGGCGATGGCCGCGCTTCTCCCGGAAAGAAACCCCTCCACCGGCGCCGATGGAACAAAGGCATCTCCGTCCGCGTTCTTCAGAAACGTCAGGTCCGGCAGATCGACACTGTCCGCCACCGCCGGATAAACGGTCACCCTGCCCTTCTTCACGGGTTATTCCCCCTGCTCTCAACAACGATCACGCTCTCTGCCGCTTCCGGACGCATCACCCAGTATATCACGGACCGCCCCCCAATTCCTCACCCAAATCACCCGAACCACCGTTGGTAACATGAGACCACTCTCTTCGTCTTTCTCCCTTCCCCTTGAACTCTTGAACCTTGAACCTGGAACCGTCTTCATTTGCTTCTCAGCGCCTCCACGATGTTCATGTGTGCCGCCCTCACGGCCGGCAGAACGCCCCCCGCGAGGCCCATGACCATCGCAAAGAAAAAGGCCCTCACCGTGATGCCGGGCGTGAGGGAAAACTTGAAGGCAAGCTCCGAGAAGGTCTGGAAATTGACCGTGGACACCTCCACGAGCTGCATGAAGGAGGCGAAGACCACTCCCGCCGCTCCGCCGATGAGGCCGAGCAGGAAGGCCTCCAGCAGGAAGGACAGGAGGATGCTCCTGCGTCGGAAACCAAGCGCCCTCAACGTACCGATCTCGCCTATCCGGTTCGCCACAGCGGCGTACATGGTGATCATGGCCCCAATGATCGCCCCCAGGGAGAAGATGAGCGTCAGCGATATCCCGAGGATGCGCAGGAACCTGGCCATCATCTCCGACTGCTCCAGGTAGTAGCGGGTCTCCCGTTTCACCTCCTGCGTGAGACGGGGGTCCGTCTCGATCCTCTTCTTGAAGCCCTCGAACCGGGAAGGGTCGTTCATCCTCAGGATCATCGACGAGAACACGGGGCGCCTGAAAGCGGGCATGAGCTGTTCCACGTCGCCCCAGATCTCGGAGGTGAAACCCGTGTTGCCCGCGTCGAAGACCCCGACGATCCGCCACTGCCGCGTCCCGAAGCGCAGCTCCCCTCCCAGGTCGGCGTCCTTGAAACGCTTCGCGACGCTCGAGCCGACGGCCACCTCCGAAGAGCCCATCCGGGGCATCCGGCCCCTCACGAGGACCACCTGGGGGCGAAGGGCCAGCGAGCTCTCCCCGATCCCGCGGATCGTCACGTTGGAGACCTTGTTGGTATCCTTCTTGGGAAGTCCGATGAGGACGACGAGTTCCCGGGCGACGAGATGTTTTCCGTCGGACCCGGTCGCAACGATGGGGTCCGTTTCGATGATCCCCGCCTGGGCACGGTCGATCCAGCTCTGCACTTCCGAGCCCGACCCCTTCCGTATGATGACGGCGTTATCGTATGACCCCGTTTCGACGAGGGTCCTCTCGAGACCCTCGGCGAGCATGAGGATGGTTGTGAAAACGAAAACAACGAGCGCCATGCCCGAGACGGTCAGAACCGTTGTGAGCCTGCGCGTCCAGAGATTCCTGAGACTGTAGGAAAAAGGAATGCCCGTCATTCGATCATCCTCAACCCGTCGGCGATCTTCATCTTCAGCGTCCGGTACACGGGTATTACGGCGGCGAGGACCCCCACAACGAGAGAAAAGACAACATCGAGGACGATGGTCCCGGGTTCAACGTTGAAGACGGGAAAATAGGCCCCCATTGCCTTGCCGAACGCCGCCGAGGCCGGGTACGTGGCCGCGATCCCCGCGGCGCATCCCATCATCGTGATGACCACGGACTCTCCCAGGATGAGCCCCACTATCCGCCAGCCGCCGAAACCGAGGGTCTTGAAGACCGCGTACTCGTTCGTGCGTTCCCTCACGGACATGGCCACCGTGTTCGCGACGACGGCAAGAATAATGATGATGACGACGAAGGAAACGAGCTGGATGGCCGTTATGATCGTGTCCGACATGGCCACGAAACCCAGGGTGAACGCCTTTTCCGTCTCCGTGATGGTCTCAGCAAAAGAATTCTTGAAGAGGGCGTCTATGGACCCGGCGGTTGAGACGGCCCGCCCGGGGTCATCCACGGCTATCATGTAGAAACCCACCTGGTCGGCCCTCGTTGGTGATGTCTTCTTCAGGGACTCGTTCAGGTAGTCCCAGTGGAACATGAAGACCGTCTCGTCCGCGTTCGCCTCCCTTCCCCTGTATACGGCGCGCATCACAAACTCCCAGTTGCCGGGAAAGATGGTCCCCTTGAGGACGATCGTGTCCCCTATCTTCCACCCGAACCGCTCGGCGAGCTTCCGCCCCGCGACGAAACCCTTGCGGTCCCGGAAGAAGGCCGCCTTCTGGTCGTCGGGGATCGTGTATTCGCGGTAGAGATCGAAATAGCTCTTCGCGTCGACGGCGAAATTGGCGAAGAAGTTCTTCTCGTCGATATAGATACCACCGAACCAGTTCCCCCAGGACACCTCTGACACCCCGTCGACCTGGCGTATCCTGTCCTTGTAGGACAGGGGCAGGGGAAAGATGATCGAGACGGCGTTGCGTGTCACAAGCCGGTAGGCGCTCGATGCCTCCACCCCGGAGTACCAGGCGTTGATGACGGTCCTCAGGAGTCCGAAGGCGAGAAGGGCGATGGTGATGGAGAGGATGGTGAGCCCCGTGCGGAGCTTGTGCCTGAAGGCGTTCTTAAAGAGTATCTTGAGGATCTGCATTGGTAAGGATGCCCTTGTCGAGGTGCCGTATGACATGCGCCTTCTTCGCGGCCCGCGGATCGTGGGTGACCATGATGATGGTCTTCTTCGACTCGCCGTTCAACCGGTCCATGAGGTCCATGATCTCCTCGGCCGAATTCCTGTCCAGGTCCCCCGTGGGTTCGTCGGCAACGAGTATGGTGGGGTCGGTGACGATGGCCCGCGCTATCGCGACGCGCTGCTCCTGCCCGCCTGAGAGCTGCGACGGGTAGTGGTCCATCCGGTCGGCAAGACCCACCACCCTCAAGGCCATCTCGACGTGCTCCCTGCGTTCGGAACGCGAAAGGGGCGTCAGCAAAAGCGGCAGTTCCACGTTCTCGAAGGCCGTCAGCACGGGGATGAGATTGTAGAACTGAAAGATGAAGCCAACGTTGAGGGCGCGCCATTTCGCGAGCTCCGTTTCGGTGAGCGTCGTGACGTCGATGTCCCCTATCACGATCGAGCCGCTGTCGGGCTTGTCGATGCCAGCGATGAGATTGAGGAGCGTGCTCTTGCCCGATCCCGAGGGACCCATGAGCGCCAGGAACTCTCCTTCGGCAATAGTGAAGCTGATATCGCTCAGGACCCGGATGACCTGATCCCCGCGATGATAGGACTTGCAGAGTCTCTGAATGGAGACTATGGCCCCGACATCCATTTACTGTCCTGTGATCTTTACCCGGGAACCGTTCCTGAGACGGTCCTGAGGGTTGAGGACGACCCTGTCGCCGGAGGCGGCGCCACTTCTGATCTCCACCATGTCGCCGAAGACCTCTCCTGTTGTCACCGAGGTCATGACGGCACGCCCATCCTTCACGATGAAGAGGTATTTCCCGCCCTTTCTTTCCGTGATGGCCTTTCCGCTCACCGCCGTCCGTGATCTCTTCTCGTCGCCCGTGACCTCCCGTGAGAGAAAGGCGACCTTCGCGCTCATCTCGGGGAGTATCCTGGGATCGAGACGGCTGAAGTTCACCTTCACCATGACCGTCGCCTTCGTCCTGTCCGCCGTGGGCACGATCATGTGAACGGCTCCGTCGAAGCGCGTATCGGGGATGGCGTCGAGTTCGATCTGGCAGGGCTGGCCCGCTTTCAGTTTTCCCAGATTCGACTCGGAAACGTCGGCCTCCACCTTCAGCGACGACATATCAGCCAGGGTGACGACCGCCGCCTTGGCCGTCGATGCCGCGCCAATGGGAGTAACGATGTCGCCGATATCGGCGTTCTTCGTGAGAACGACAGCGTCGAAGGGTGCCCGTATGTAGGTGTAGTTGAGGGAAACCCTGGCCTCTTTCACGGCGGCCTGGTTCGCCCGCACCGACGATTCAGCGCCCGCGACGGACGCCTGGGCCTTTTTGTACCTCGCCTCAGCGGCGTCATAGACGGAGCGGGTGGTGAATTCCCTGGCGAGAAGGCGCTTCTCCCGCTCGAAGTTGACCCTGGCATCGTTCAGTTCCGCCCTCGCCTGGTCCACGGACGAGCGGGCCACATTGAGATTCGCCTCGGCCTGTCTCAACGTGGCCGCGAGGTCGGCGTTCTCCAGGCGCGCCAGCACCTGGTCCTTCTTCACCTTGCTCCCCTCTTCGACGAAGAGCTCTTCCAGCCGCGCCGTGACCTTCGAGGCGACCGCCGCCTTGCGCTGGGGCACGACGTAGCCGCTGGCATTGAGGAGCGTGAAGGACTGCGACGGGTAGAACTGCTGCACACTGACGGCGTCCACCCTGACGGCGGGCGAGAAAACACCCGTCAGCGCCAGGACGGCGAGGAGTATGACTGCCGCCGCCGCCACGATATAGACGGTCCTTCTCTTGCCCCGCGCGGCCCGGAAGGCGGGACGGGTCTTGTCTATCCTCAGTTGTGACAGGTCTTCTTCAGCCATCTGTGACCGGTCCGAATGATAGCATAACAGGTAGTTAATGTTAAACGACCAGAAACGCTCCTGTCAATAGCTCCGGGGCGACGGGCCGTCGATTGACTTGAAAAATCGGCACTTTTACACCATAATAGAGGTATGGACGAAAGACACTGGTATGTGGTGAACACCAAAGCGAGGAACGAGGAGCGCGCCGCGGTGAACCTCGCCCAGGGAGGGATCGATGTCCTCGCCCCGAAGCTGAGGTTCAAGCGCTGGCGCGAGGGAAAGTTCACGGATATCATAGAGCCCATGTTTCCCGGGTACATCTTCGTCAAGTTCCACCCCGTTGACGAGTTTCGCCTCGTCAAGTACACCCGGGGCATAAAGACGATCGTCAACTTCAACGGCAGGATAATCCCCCTCCAGGAAAGGCTCATCGATTTCATCAAGGAACGCCTCGTCGAAGGCGTGGCCACGGTAGAGAAACCGACCTTCCAGAAAGGGGAAAAGCTCATCATCCAGGAAGGCCCGTTCAAGGGTTTCAGCGGTATCTTCGAACAGGAGCTTGACGGCAGGGAAAGGATCGCCATCCTCCTGGAAGGCGTCGATTACTGCGCTCGCATGGAGATAGACCGCGAACTGGTCGCGAAGGCGTGACAGACAGAGGTATGCCATAGAGCTTTACGGAAACACCCAGGGTCTCAACCACCTCATAAAAAGACGTCTCACCAACCTCTACAAGAAGCGTATGGAGCCCTCCACCGTCATCACGGCGGACCTGGCGCGGCAGCTCATGGACATTTCGAAGGAAACGTCGCGCCAGATAGGCCTTGTCATCAACCGCCGCGGGCTCATCGAATACGTGATCGTCGGGGACAACCGGCGCATCGAGATCCCTCCCCTTTCGACGGAAAGGACGGGGCGGGCGCGCTTTCGCGGGGTGAGGTTCATCCACACCCATTTGAGGGGTGAACTCCTCTCCCGCGAAGACCTCACGGACCTTGCCCTCCTGCAGCTCGACCTCGTGGCATGCATCACGGAGATGAGAGGAGAAAGGGGTGAAGCGATCCATGTCGGGTACCTCATACCGGAGAACAGGGACGGCAGGGCCTGGGACTTCATGGAACCCGGACCTGTTTCGGAGATGGACCTTGACTTCACCGAATTCATCACCGAACTGGAGAACGAGTTCGTCAGGGAGCGGGGCAGGTTCTACGTGACGAAGGATAAGCACGACCGCTGCGTCATCGTGAGCGTCGTCATCCCCGGCAGGGAGAAGAACGTCGATGACTACACGGCCGAGATGAAGGACCTGTGCTACTCGGCGGGGATCACCGTCCTCGACACGGTGGTGCAGAGACCGAAGGAGCTTCACCCCCGGTACCTCATCGGCAGGGGCAAGGTCGAAGAGATCGTGATGAAGTGCCAGCAGCTCGGCGCGGACCTTCTCGTCTTCGACGAAGAGCTGACGCCGGGCCAGATAAAGAATATATCGGAGATAACGGAACTGAAGGTCATCGACCGCAATCAGCTCATCCTCGACATATTCGCCGGGCGGGCCAACACCACGGAGTCGAAGATACAGGTGGAACTCGCCCAGCTGCGCTACATCCTCCCCAGGCTCACCGAGAAGAGCACGGCATTCTCTCGCCTCATGGGAGGAATAGGCGGCCGGGGCCCCGGCGAGCAGAAGCTGGAGGTGGACCGCCGCAGGATCCGGGACCGCATAGCATCCCTCGAACGCAGGCTCGCCGACATACGGAAGGTGCGCGAGAAGAAAAGGGAGCGCAGGCGAGCCTCCTCCATCCCCATCGTCTCCATTGTCGGATACACCAATTCCGGCAAGTCGACGCTCCTTAACCTCCTCACGAAAAGCCGGGTGGAGGTCGAGGACAAACCGTTCTCCACACTCAACCCGACGACGCGGATGATAAAGTATCCCGAACGCAGGAAGATAATCCTCACGGACACCGTCGGCTTCATAACGCGGCTGCCCGAGGTGCTCCTGCGCGCCTTCATGGCGACGCTGGAGGAACTCGAGGACGCGCACCTGCTTCTCCATCTCGTCGACATAAGCGCACCCGACCTCGAAGACCGCATCGCCTCCGTGGAGGGCGTCATCGACGGCCTCGGTCTTTCGGGCAAGAGGCGCTTCATCGTCTTCAACAAAAGGGATAGGGTGGACCCAGCCGTCGCAGCCAACGTGGAGAAACGGTACAACGCCGTCTCCATATCATCGCTCAGGAAACAGGGGATCGACCGCCTCATAGCCGCCATCGAGACCGCAGTCGGCGGCGAGCATCTCGCGGCGAATTGATTTTTTCTCCGATCTGGAATAGATTAGAAACGGTCACAGGTCTCACGTCACAGGTCGCCGGTCAAAAGAAAAGGGCCTTATCGATCGCTGTCCGGGCTTAACGTCTCAACGACATGACGCAAGGTATTTTGGAGGCACACATGGAAGGACACAACGGGATGGGTGAGAATGAGGCCCAGGCGCTCCCACGCGTACTGGGCGAATATGCAGCGGAGGCGTCGATGGATTCCCTGGACGGCTTCATCGAATTCGCCTGCGATCACGCCGCCGGGCAAGGATTCGCCGACGACCGCGTCCAGGAAGTGCGCCGCGTCCTCACTGAGGCCCTGACAAACATCGTCACCTTCACCTTCGACAACACACCCCGGGAGATAAAGCTCTCCTGCAAAGTCGACAAATTCGGGAAATACGTTCTTGCCCTCGTTGATTCCGGCAAAGCCTACAACATGCTCCTCGAGGACGACCCCTTCATCGGCTCCCTCGGCCCCACCCCTGACGGCCCACGCCCCACCACGAAGACGATGAAGCGCTTCTCCAGCAATATAGAATACAAACGCCTCGAAAACCGCAACCACCTCATCATCACACTCGCGAGAGATATGAAGAAAGGGAAGGAGTAGGGGGCAGGCTCAAAGGCTCTATCTCACACCCGCTTCTCCTATATTCCCTCCTCCAGTTCCTGTCCTCTATCCTGACAAGACCTGTCCCTCGTCTTATGAGTTGCATTCGAAAGCCCGGTGCGGTAGAATTATGTTGGAAAGTTTGACAGTTAGACAGGGGTGTCAGTATGCTAGTAGATTTGAAGCAGAAATCACAGGTGACCATTCCAAGGGGGCTGGTGAAAAAGTTGAATCTGAAGGTGGGCGACAAGCTGGAAATAGAGGAAAAGAACGGCAGGCTTATCATCACGCCAGTTGTTATCCTACCTAAGGACCAGGCCTGGTTCTACAGCCCTGAATGGCAGGAAGAGGAACGTGAGGTCGACAGACAGAAGGCGGACGGGAAGTTGCACAAGGCTTCCGGCAAGGAAGAACTCTTTGACAAGCTGGGGTTGGACAAGGTTTGAATATCTACTTTTCCGACCATTTTCTGAAGAAGGTGAAAGGATTGCCTGATGACGTGAAAAGAGGTCTGAGGGAGAAACTGGGCCTCTTCGCAGAGAACCCGTCCCATCCATCACTGAGAACGAAAAAGATAAAAGGCCGTAACGAGATATTCGAATCCAGTGTAACCATGAGCGTCAGGATGACGTGGGAGTACTACAAAGACGGGGTCCTTCTCAGGAACATCGGCGAGCACGACAAAACGTTGAAGAAACCGTAGGAGCACATGACACAAGAGATCGTTCCCTTTGATATCTCCCTTAACCTCTTCAAGGAGGTCTTCGAGAATGTTCCCGATATTGCCGTGAACGTGCTCAACCGTGACTTTACGGTCCTGTGGGCGAACGGGGTGATGGCGGCCAAGGTCGACACGCCTCTCACGGAGATGATCGGGAAGCCCTGCTACAAGGTGTGGCGCAGAAGGGAGGAACCCTGCCCGGTATGCATGCTCAGGATCGTCTGCGATACGAAAAGGCCCTGTGTCATGGAGAGGTGGCTCGATCTGCCGAACCGGGAGCGCCGTTATGCCCAGGTGCGCGCATATCCGGTATTCGATGAAGAGGGGTCCGTCAAGCACGTCTTCGAGATCCTCATACCTATGGACAGGGAGAAGAAGAGCGAACTGGGCCACAGGCGATACGTCGAATCGCTGGAAGAGACGCTCCGAAAGATGAACGCGTCCGTTCCCTCAGAGGGTGAGGGTCAGCACCCCTCCCCTGCGGGCGCGTCTCTCACGCCGCGGGAGACCGAGGTCCTGCGTCTCGTGGCCCAGGGGTTCTCCAACAGGGAGATCGCCGATATCCTCCTTATCAGCCACGATACCGTCAAGTCCCACCTGCGCAATATCTTCTCGAAGACAGGCGCCACGGACCGCACTCAAGCCGCCGTCTGGGCCGTCACCAACGGGATCACCAACCCCTAGAACCCGATCAACGGTCAGGAGATGCAGAGTCTCCAACCATTCCAGCGGTTCCAACGGTTTCAACCGTTCCAGCGGTCAAACGATCTATGCGCTCTTCAGTGATACCGCCGGCATACTCCGCAAAGACGTGGTGCCCGCGGACGCCTCCATCGGTCATTCTTGTCTCGCAAAGGACGTTATCGGTGCTATCGCCTCTTCGGTCGTCCAATCCTGCAGGCCTAGAAAACGGTCCAGCAACTGCCTGGCGGTGGGATCTCTTTTTATCAACCATTTGACGTAAAGCCTGATCCTCGGCCAGCTCATCAGCAGCTTGTCAATGCAGTTCAACCTGCGGTAGTCGAAGGCTCCGCGAAGAGGATAATGAATGACCCTTTCCCGTATCCTGTCCGGCAGACCCTTTCGAACGATCCTTGCCTGCCTGACGTCGTCGGTCGGGATCCCCGTCACGTAGAAAACGGCAACCTTCTTCCCCGCGAGGACCTTCCAG
Organism: Syntrophorhabdus sp.; assembly: GCA_012719415.1. NCBI lineage: Bacteria > Pseudomonadati > Thermodesulfobacteriota > Syntrophorhabdia > Syntrophorhabdales > Syntrophorhabdaceae > Syntrophorhabdus > Syntrophorhabdus sp. Next base: position 6,757 of record JAAYAK010000002.1, on the reverse strand, counting down.
TGTTGTTCAATGAAGCCTATGTGCCTTATTCGCCCGAAATATACCGGGGACCCCAACAGAATGACCGAATAATCTTCAAGACGCAACGGGTCAAATTCCAACAGATCGAAGAGATCGGCGTTCGTTTGCCCGGCGATCCAGGCGGCGTAGCGCTTCGTGCTTCCATATTTCGACCCGTAGAGCACGGCGATCCTTCTCGTTCCCGTCGCTTCCCAGGTCATGCACGGGCCTCCGTCATTCAAGATATACCGCTTCGGCGGTCTGCCCGCTCTCGATGAGTGATGTCTCCTCGGGCACAACGATGTACGCGTACCTGCCCGGGTCCGCCGATTCCGCTATCAGTTTCACCTGCCTCGCCCTGCCGTCACGGACGTTCACCTTTCGGACGGCCCTTATGCCGACAGGGGTCGACATGTCACCGGTGAGCTGAACGGGTTCCCTCCCGTATTGCGAAGGAGGGTAATGGCCGATCTTCCTGATAGCCGGGTCGACAAACATGAAGGCGCTCACGGCGCAGGATTCGGTATAGCCCGGCAGAAAGGCTACAGGCCTCACTTCCTCCGCGACCCCGATCAGTCCGGCTCCCATGTGGTTGCCGGGATGGAAGGCGACGCCGTGATACATCACCTGCCCTATGGAGGAGACAACTCTGCCCATGAGGTCGCGCTTGCCCGCAGAGCTGCCTCCTATGGTGACGACCAGATCGTGCTCCCGACATCCCGTCAGGGCATCCGCCAGCCTTCCTCGGTCGTCGGGCACGATATCGTGAAGCGTGGGGTTGCCGCCGTACCTCTTCACAAGGAGGCAGCACATGAGCCCGTTGACCTCGTAAACGAAGCCGGGGCCAAGGCTCGCGTCCCTCCTGACACACTCATCTCCCGTGGGTATGATGAGCACCCGGGGCTTGTCGTAGACGTCGACGTGGGTCATGCCCACCTTGGCAAGCATGGCGATGTCCGTGGGTTTGAGCTGCATGCCCTCCCTCAGGACAACGCCGCCTGCCGCTATCCCCTCGCCCCTCGACCACACCCATTCGCGCTTTTTCACTTCCTTCAGCACCAGGACACGGCCGTCCTTTTCCGTGACGTCCTCGAGAGGCACAAGGGCGTCCGCGCCCGGCGGCATGGCGCTCCCCGTGTGGACCGACATGCAAAGGCCTTCCCTTACCCTGCCCTTCTTCACCGGCAGCATCGCTTTGGCGTTCCGAGCGCCGCAGCCGACGGTGTCTTCCGCCCTCACCGCGTAGCCGTCGAGGATGCATTGATCGTAGTGGGGATAATCGAGGGGTGCCGTGATGTCCTTGCACAGCACCCTGTTGTCGGCGTCTTCGAGAGGTATCCTCTCGGTGCGGTCCGTCGGCGCGACAGCGTCGAGGAACAGGCGGAGCGCCACGTCCATATTCTTCAGTCTGTTTCTTTCCATATCACCTCGCGCAGGGACTTATGACGTCAAAAGGAGTAGTTGAGGCCCACCACCCCCTGGATGGTCCGGCCCGGATTGACATAGATGAACTCCGGGGAGAAGTCCCTGTCGAAGATATTCTCCACCGTCAGTGCGGTCCTGAGCGTGAACCTGTCCGTGAGCCTCCAGTCGCGCCACACCTTTCCATCCACGGTCTGATAGGGATCCATGTGGTAGTAAGGGAGACGGGTATTCTCGCTGTCATAGAACATGCTGTCCGAAGCGCGTAGAGTGAGGGTCCCGCTGAACAGTTTCGGGTCCGCGTACTTTATCCCGACGCTTCCCATGTAGTTCGGTGCATGGGTCACCTGGTTGCCCTTGTTGGAGGGGTCCTCGGTTATATACGAATGGTTGAGGGTGATGTTCGCAAAGGCCGAGAAATGGTCCGTAATGCGCTGGCTCACCTGCGTCTCGACACCATATATCTCAGCCTCGCCCACATTGCTGTAGCGGATGATCTGCACGCCGGGGAGGGTCGGATGGGGGTCGTAGCGCCCGGACACCATGTCGGTTATCCTTCCGTAATAGGGCGTGACACTAAAGGATGTGCCCGTGGAATCGTATTTTCCCTCCAGTCCCAGATCGACCATCCACGTCTTTTCGGGCTTCAGGTTCGGATTTGGCTCACGCCGCGTCGCGCCGGTGCTTATGTTCTGGAAATACCACGTCGCCAGGCCAGGATAGAAGGCGGTGCCGGCGGATGACCTGATGGCGAGCTCATTGTTGAGCTGGTACTTCACACCGCCGCGGTAGGTGAAGGTGTCATCCGAGAAATCTTCGGGATACTTCTGGGTCGAGGCGCTGTCGTATATGTCGTAATACTTCCAGCGGTCGTATCGGATCCCCGCGATGATGGAAAGCCTCTTGTCGAAGAAGAAGGCCTGGTCCTGAACGTAGAATGCCGTCTGATCCGTCTTGTAGTCGCTTTCCGAAATGCCGGCCCCGGTGACCCAGTTGTTCCTGTCCGAACTGATCTTCTCCCTGCTGTAAAAGGCCCCCGCTGTCAGGATATTGTTCCTGCCCAGGTTGAAATCGCTCTGAAGCTCAACGGGCACCCTCGTGACCTTCGATTCCTGCGAGTAGCGTTTCCTGTAGTCGTATACAAGCTTTGAGTTCACGAGGGAAATGCCGTAATTGCTCTTGGCCGGTCTGTCCCAGTACTGATGGCCGGCCGTGAAGGTCAACTTCACGATGTCGTTCAAGGGGACCTGGAGGCGGAGACTCCCGATGCCCTGGTTCCCGCTGTCGACAGGGACCAGGTTCGGCTGGCCGCCATTGACGTTCAGGCTTGCATAGTTGTAGGCAACGGTCAGGTTCGCGCCGTTGCCTCCAACCCAGCCGACCTTTCCCGCGAAGTAGGTGCTGCTGTAATCCGCGTCATCGACGGTGGAGGTGGTGAGAAAACCCGGACCCTTACTGTATATCTCGAGGGCGCTCTTTATGGGGACGTTCTTGAAACCATCCGAATAGTCGCCGGAATAGGAGAAATAATAGTTGAACTGGTTGTCCCCCTTCGTTACCGCGCTGCCGATGCTGGCGTGGGGCCGGTTCGTATTGTTGCTCCCGTATCCATAGGACACCGTGGCCCCCATGCCTTTCACCCCCTGCCGCGTCACGATATTCACAACGCCTCCCGACGCGTTCGCGCCGTAAAGGGCCGAGGAGGGACCCATGACAACGTCGACGCGCTCTATGTCGTTGTTGCTGATGGCATTGGTGAGCATCTGGGAGGACCCTACGGGCACCCCGTCCACCAGCAGACAGGTCCTGGCATTGAAATCACCCGTTCCCCGAAGATTGACCCAGGGGGCCGTCTTGTATGTGGCCTGGCCCACGTAGACCCCGGGAAGGTTCTGGATGAGCTGGCCGAAGTTCTCCCTGAAATAATCGGGCTGGGATTCGATACTCTCCCGGTCGACCGTGTAGGTCGCGAAGGGTGAGTACTTCCCCGGCGTCGCGGTCTTTGTTGCCGTTACGACGATCTCGGTAAGGGCGTGGCTGCCGCCCTGTGCAGCGTCCCCGGGCGATGCGGCAGTCTGCGTCCCCGGTCCGGCATTCTCCCCGGATGCCGGACCATGGAACAAGACCAGGGACATGAGAATCACGAGAAACAAATGGAAAACCCTCAACATAGTGTCAGCCTCCTTGAACTGAATGTGGAAGAAGAATCCACGCGGTAGACGTTCGCGGAAACGATCGCGGTTTCCGTGCCGGACCGCATGCCTCTTCGGTCGTTCATCGATACAGGGCCTCTTTCAGCCTGTCCTCCGGCATGTCAACGCCGAGGAAGAGCCGGTAGAATCTCTGCGCCTCCTTTACCATGTCTATCCGGTAGGATCCGGGATAGAGACGCCACGTAAGCCATTTGAGACCAAGAAGCCGCATGAAGGAAGGCGGCCTGTCGAACCAGTTGAGGAAGGGCCCGGGAGACAGGTAGACCCTGCCGGTCTTCACGGCTTTCACGCCCCCCCAGCGTTCGTCCTTGAAGACGTTTGCGTAGAAGGTCCGGTCCATGGCGACTATCACGTCAGGGTCATAGCGCATCACCTGCTCAAGCGTGACGGCCTCCATGCCTCTTACCTTGAACCGGCCGTCGCGGCAGGTGTGGACGTTCTTCGCGCCTGCCAGCCGGATGAGTTCGCCATGAAAGGAGGTGGAACATTCCGTGAACAACCCTGTTGCGCCTTCGGCATAGTAGACCCTCGGTCTTTTCTCCGCCGGAATGGACTCTGTGACGCGGGCCGTTTCCCTGAAACCGGCCTTGCCGTAGTCACTGAGCGTCCTGGCGCGCTTCTCCTTCCCCAGCAGACCACCCAGAAAGAGGAAGGCATCCATGTAGTCCGAAGTGACGTCGACCTTCACGTATACGACGGGAATGCCGAGCCCGGCCAGCAGCTCTTCCGACCTCCTGTTCAAGGCGAGGTCTCCCCATATCTCGGCGATGATGATGTCCGGCTTCACCTTGAAAAGGGTTTCCATGTTCGCCGTCCGCCCCTGTCCGAAAAATCCTCCGACAACGGGCAGTGCACGAACCGATGGACGCACGTACTCTTTCTGGTCTTCGTTGAAGGGCGTGTTTATGCCGGCGAGAAGCGTTGGATCGATGGCATACACAAGGTACATCATGATGGGCCAGTCGGTGCATACCTTTCTGATCCTGTCGGGAACGGTGACGCGGCGTCCGGCCATATCGACGATCTCCCTCCCGTGCGAGACGGCGCAGAGCGTGGTGAGAAGCAACACGAGGAAGACAAGGGCCCCGCTAACCTTCATCAACCCTCCACATGAGAATGCCCGTGTCGAAACGCCGTCTGAACCGTATCGTCCCTTTTCTGCCTGCGGACCCCGCACGGCAGCGCCGGACGGCATCGCCGATCTCCTTCATGTCGGGTCGTGCTCCGGCCGCCTCGAGACGACCCGCGAGCTCCTTGACCACATCTTCCACGCTCTTCTCGTACTTCACGCTGTTGGTGAAGGACTCGTAGATGAACCTTCTCCCCATGCCCTCCAGCCTCTTCTTCATATCCCGGATATCCGGCCTTGGGTTGAGGGGAGCTCCAACGGAAAGAAGCGCTTCCTTGCATGCCCTGCTGCGGCTGACCTTTCCCGAGGCCACATAGACGCACCACCGTGTCGAACACCTCTCCATCTTCAGTACATCCCGCGCCGTTTCCACTGCCGTTGACAGTGCGCTGATGACGATATCGAAAGCACCCTCGAGGCCCGCGCCGGGCAGGTCGATCCTTTTCCAGGAACCCCTGACCGTCTTCACGTCCTCGATCCCGAGACGTTCCGCCTCGGCGGTGAGCCTCTTCAGCATGTTCCCGGAGAAATCGAGCCCGGTGACCGAAGCGCCCAGCAGTGCCAGAGGCAGGGCGAACCCGCCGGTCCCGCATCCTATGTCCAGAAGACGCATACCGTCCACGATAACGCCTCTTTTCTCCACGATCCCTATGACCTTCTCGGTCCATGAGAGCATTCTTTCCTCGAAGGGAGAAGTGTACTCCCCGGCCTTGTGTTCCCAGAAGACACGGCGTGTTGCGCCGGGCACCCTTCCAGTGGCTCTGATCGTCATAGGATCCCTTTCCATCTTCCTGTTCCGCCCTGGGTCGACCTCGATCCCGGGCCGTCCTGCCATTCGTTAGACCTTGCCGTATATAACGCACAGCAGAGCTTTCCCGATCACGCGGTGCAGCCCGCCGATGCTCGGGGTTTCCGGCGGCGGAGAAACACTTCGTTACGTCACGGCTATCTGCATCTGAAGGATTGGCCGGAGAAGAACCATGGAGAAGAAATGATGCCTTGCTCCAGAGCGATAGAATTCACTATGATGGACATTCGTTATATCTTGTGCGATATAATGAGTGTTATATATCACTAGCTCTAACGTTCCGTCAAGAACTTATCGCAATGTTTCTCAAGAAATGGTGTTCGCTCTGATACTGACGGGTCCCCAGGCCTCGGACCGTCGGACGGCACCGTGAACAACAGGGACCGGGACGGCGCGGGGCAATGTGCCGTGAAAGTCCTCCGCAAGGTTCAGGAGCCGAGCCGCGTCAAGACCGGTATTCCTGTTTGCCTGTGGACACGGGTCGTTCGCCGGGTGATGCGATGGAAGGTCTATGAGAAATCCCTTTCTTCGCCGGCCTTCTTGATGCAGCCGGCCATGCCCTTCATGTAGAGCCTGCCGACGGTCTCGAAGAGGATGTATTGTGTTGTCAGGAGCGGGATGTGCAGTTCTTCCGCCAGTTTGACGGTCTCCGGCTGGGGACGCTTGCCGCGGACCATGACGACGGCGGCCGCATCGAGGACCTCCGCCGTGCGAATGACCTGATGGTTGGTAAGGCCGGTCAGCAAGAGGCTTCCCGTTTTGCAGTACACGAGAAGATCGCTCATGAGATCGGCGCAGGCACCTTTTTCCACTTCCATATCAAGCTGATCGTCACCGACAACAACCTCCGCATCCAGCACCTCTTTAACCTCTCGCAGCTTCATGTCATCCTGGCTCCGTGAAAATATCATATCTTATACAGACATATCATATGTTAAGACCGACAGCACTTCAACCTTTCTCTTCGAGGTAAAGGCGGTTCAAGGGTTCAAGGGTTCAAGGGTAAAGGCAAGAAGGAGCGCAGCGAAGGGGGGGTCGGCTGTCAACACAATTCGCACACCAGCTGAAGACATTCGGTGCTCTTTGTTCTGTTGCTCTTGAACTTTTGAACTCTTGAACCGTCTCCACCCTTGAACCGCCTTCTTGCCATGGATAAACCCGTCCGCTCGTGGTATATTGGTTTCT
>JAAYAK010000001.1 GCA_012719415.1 Syntrophorhabdus sp. | reverse complement strand
TTCTTCCTGTCCAGCACCTTCCTCACCGTCTGCAGAAGTTCAAAGGGGGCTATCGGTTTGGGGAGGAAGTCGAATTCGGAGTCGGCGATGCCGCGGTTCAAAATAGTGTCCCTTGTATGACCGCTGGTGAAGAGGAACGCGATCCCGGGATCGACCTTCCTGATCTCTTCGTAGACCTCTCTCCCGTTCTTTTTCGGCATGACGGAATCAACGATGATCAGGTCTATTCCCCTGTGCTTCCGATGCTTGTTTATCGCGTCCTCGCCATCGACGGCCCCTATGGCCCTGTATCCATGCCTGGTGAGGACCTTCGTCACAAGGCGCCTCAGATCGGCGTTGTCCTCGGCCACAAGGATGGTCTCCGTACCCCTTTGCGTCACCAGCTCGGGTTCCGTCTCCCGCGGCGCCTCGGAGCCGACAAGGGGAAGATATATGCGAAAGGTCGTGCCCGTCCCCGGCTCGCTGTAGACGTTGACAAACCCGCCGTGCTGCTTCACAATGCCGTACACGGTGGACAGACCGAGCCCGGTGCCCTTGCCCACTTCCTTCGTGCTGAAGAAAGGATCGAAGATCTTCTCCTTCGTCGCCTCATCCATTCCCGTTCCGGTGTCGGAGACGATCACCATCACGTATGCGCCGGGCTTACCGTAACCGTGAGTATGGACGAACCTTTCGTCCATGTCGGTCTTCGATGTAGCGATAAGGAGCCTTCCTCCCCTCGGCATGGCGTCACGCGCGTTGGCGACAAGATTGAAAAGTATCTGATCGATCTGGGTGGCATCGGCCATGATGACCATGTCCTCAGGCTGAAGGGATACGCGGAAGTCCACGTCCTCCGTCAGCAGCCTCTTGAGAAGCTTCTCCGTCGACCTGATGGTGTCGTTGATGCTCACGGGATTGAGGACGATGGGCTGTTGCCTCGAGAACGCGAGAAGACTCCGGGTCAGGTTCGCCGCCTTCTGGGAAGCCGAGATGATCTGCTCGACATGGAGCCCCAGGGGATCGTGCTTGTCCATCTCCATCTGCAAAAGACCGGCGTACCCCATCAGCGTGGTGAGGATGTTGTTGAAATCGTGGGCGATCCCTCCCGCGAGACTGCCTATGGCCTCCATCTTCTGTGATTGCCGCAGCTGCCGTTCAAGCTTCTTGAGTTCCGTGATGTCCTCGCATGTCACCAGGTAATCACCGGAAGCAAGTTTCAGGGGGATAAAGTTGACCATCTTTTGCGAGCCGTCGGCGCAGGTGACGGCGAAGACCTTGAGCTTCCTCTCTCCCCGCGGCAGGCCGCTGATCTCATCCTGCCAGGTCGTGATCGCCTCCTGTCTCAGCCTATCGTCCGGGTAGACCCTCTTGAACCAGCTCCTTCCGTCGGGGATGTCGCTGAGGTCGTATCCGAACATGTCCCTGAACTTCGAGTTCATGTAGGTGTAACGGCCATCTCTGTCGATAAGCACCATGCCGAAGGGCGCGTTGTCGGAAAGCGTCTTGAGCTTGAGCCTTTCGTTGTTCAAGGCCTCCTCGGCTGTCTTGCGGGCCTCGATGTTCCGTATCACGACAAGCATCCTGTCCACAGTCCCGAGATGGACCAGTTTCATCAGTATCTCGACCCAGAATCCCCTGCCCTCCCTGTCAGGCATCTTCCACTCGAAAAATTGAGGTTCGCCGGCCCTGGCCCTTGCCGTCAGCCCCCTCATCTCCCCGGGTGTGCAGGGGGAAAGACCTTCGGCACAAAGCCTGTCCAGGCTGAGGTTCTTGAGCTCGCCGCGGTCATAACCGAACATGTCGCAGGTGACGCGGTTCATGTCGACAATGAGGCCGGTATCGATATCCTGCAGGAAGATGGCGTCGCTCACGGTGTCGAAGATGGTCCTGAAACGCTCCTCGCTCTCCCTGATGAGATCCTCTGCCTGCCGCCTCTCTGCCACCTGCCGCTTCAGCTCCCGCGTGCTTTCCTCGAGCTCGGCCATCTTCTTTTCCAGCTTCGCGATGAGTCGCTTGTTGTGCTCCGTCAGATAGTCTTCTTCGTCCGCAAGAGAGCCCTCGCGCTTCCCGGCCGCTTCCGCGCACACCCGGGCGATGACGCTGAGAAGTTCATCGGGCTCCATGGGCTTGATGAGGTATGCGTCGGCGCCAATGCTGAGTCCCAGCTTCCTGTCCTTCTCGTCGGCGTAGGTCGCGGTGTAAAAGATGAAAGGGACGGCGTCGAGGTCCTCCCTTTTCCTGCACTCCCGGCACAGCTGGAACCCGTCCATTCCTGGCATGAGGATGTCGGATATGATGAGGTCGCACCGGGTCCCGGACAGGTGGTCGAGGGCCTCCCGGCCGTTATGAGCGCTCATGACCTCGTGGCCCGCGGCCTTAAGCATGACCTCCAGGTAGTAGAGATTGTCCGCATTGTCGTCGGCGATAAGGATCTTCACGTGGTCTCCTCCCCCTGGCCGCCAAAACAGCGTTTCATGTCATCAACGAAGGTTTCGGGATCGATGGGCTTCTCGATATATCCCGAACAACCCGCCTCGAGCGCCTTTTCGCGGTCGCCCGTCATGGCGTAGGACGTCACCGCTATGATGGGCATGGCCTTGAGCTCCGCATGGCTGCGCAGCTCCCGTGCAACGCCGTATCCGTCCATGTCGGGCAGCTGTATGTCGAGCAGTATGGCAAGAAGCCCCGGGGACATGGCCTTGTCTATCCCTTCCCGGGCGCTCCTCGCCTCCACGACGCGAAACCCGTTCTTCTCGAGAAGGAACCTCATGAGATACATGTTCTGTTCGTTGTCCTCGATCACCAGTATTCCGTCCTTCATGCTTCCTCCTTCCTTTTCGCCGGGAGGACAACGGTGAAGGTGCTGCCTTCGCCGATAACGCTTTGCACGCTGATCTGCCCGCCCATCATGTCGACGAGTTTCCTCGTGATGGAAAGGCCGAGCCCCGTACCCTCGTGCCTTCGGGACAGGCCGGTGTCCACCTGTTGGAAGGGATTGAAGATCCTTTCGAGGTTCTCAGCCTCTATTCCGATCCCGGAGTCCCTCACGCTGAGGACCACATCCGCATCCCGCGCCGTGCAGGATATCTCTATGAACCCTTTATCGGTAAATTTGATGGCATTGTTAACAAGGTTTATGATGACCTGCTCGACCCGCCTCTTGTCCCCGATGAAGGTCCCCATCTCCCCGGCCGTCCTGAGGGAAAGAGCGAGTCCCTTCCTCTCGGCCAGCGGCGATATAAGGCCCATCACCTTGTTGATCGAGGTCATGAGATCAAAGGGCTCCGCCTCAATGTTGAGCTGACCAGCCTCTATCTTGGAGATATCGAGGACGTCGTTGATGAGATCGAGGAGATGGCGGGAACTGTTCTGCACCATGCCGAGCTGTTTTCGCTGTTCCTCGTTGAGCGGTCCGGCGAGCCCCTGGATGAGAAGCCCGGTGAAACCGATGATGGAATTGAGCGGTGTGCGAAGCTCGTGGGACATGGTAGCCAGGAAGGCTGACTTCAGATGGTCGGCGGACTCCGCTTTCTGACGTGCTATATCCAGTTCGGAAGTCCTCTCCGCAACAAGTTCCTCGAGATGGTCCCGATACTTCACCAGCTGGTTCTCGGCAACCCTGCGTGCCGTGACGTCCTCCATGGTGATCAGTGTCTCCCCATCGTGAAGCCTGACGGGAGTGAAACTGACGATCTTCTCCGTCCCGTCGGAACAGGTGACCCTGTTCTCATAGGCCTTGTTCTCGCCGGGGGTGAACCTCTCCACCATCTCGAGCCACGCCCCTATCACCTGGTGCCTGTACCCGGGATCGGGATAGGCCTTTCTGAACCAGGTCCTGCCGTTGGGAACATCGTTCACGGTATAACCGAACATCTCTATGAACTTCGGATTAACGTACCTGTATGTGCCGTCACGGGAGATCATTACCATGCCGAAAGGGGCATTCTCGGTCAGGGCCAGTTCCCTGTCCTTTTCCCTCAGCAGGGCTTCGTCCGCCTGTATTCTCTCCAGGATCTCCTTCTCCATCCGGGCCGTGCGCGACCTGACGCGCACGCGCAGCATGAGGTTGTGTAACAGGACGAGGCAGGCGATCACTATCACCGAGAGCACGACCCACTTGACCCAGCCCGGGTAGTCTTTCCTGCCCACAACGCCGGTCCAGCGCCTCAGAGAGTAATAGTAAGGCGAATTGCGGTCGATCTTCAGGGTCTCGATGTAGCGGTCCAGGGCAGCGATGAGATCCGGAGCCTTTCCTTTCGGAGCGGCAAACCTGAGCTCGATGGGATTGAAGATGAGATTGGTGCGGCGAACACCGTAGGTGTCTTCATGGAGAAGGCCAAAGAACCGGCTGACCACCCCGGCGTCGACCCTGCCCGTCTTCAACTCCCGGAAGACCTGCTCATAGGTGCCAACGTCAACGAACTCGGCTGCCACCCCGAACCGGGAAAGCATGTCGCGCAGCGCGATGTTGTGGGTATCGCCCTTTACCGCGGCAATACGTTTTCCCTCACATTGCATGAAGGAATCGAGCGTCTCTCCCCGCATCGCGTAGACCTGGCCCCAGTTCGACACAACGCTGTTGCCCGTGAAATCCGCGTACCCCGCCCTGTCCTGCGAATGAACTATGGCCGCGAGGATATCTATCTCCCCGTTTCTCAGCATTTCCAGACAGCGGTCCCAATCGCATGAAACATAGGAGACGGCCCATCCCTCGTAGTACGCCACGTAGCGGATGATATCCATGAAGAGCCCTTCCCCCTCGCCTTTGGCATTCACGGATGCCATGGGAAGGTTGGGCTCAGCGGCGACACGCACAGTGCGCTTTGCCGGGGCAGAATGCACTGAAAGAAAGAAGAGAAGAATGGAGATAACGGCTGTTATCAAAAAGCGGGTGAAGCATGGAATAGCTTTGCGCACCATGGTCTACCCTTTAGCGGATCAAAGATGCACCGCATCCGGAAACGTCCCGAACCCTTCAAGCGGTTCTAACGGTTCCAACCGTCTCTACAGTTTCAGCTTGAGTCCCGAATCCTTCTTCTCTTCACCTTCGTCGGGCTTCATCTCGGCCATTTTGATCTTGAGCCGCACGTCGTTGGGGCTGTCGGCATAGGCGATGGCGTTGTCGAGGTCCAAAAGACCCGCCTGGTACATGTCGAAGATGTGCTGGTCAAAGGTCTGCATTCCCTCGAAGTAGGACTCCGCCATGGTCTCTTTCAGGAGGGTGATCTCGCCCTTGAGAATGAGGTCCTTGACCCTCGGGCTGTCGAGAAGGATCTCGATCGCCGCCGCGCGCTTGCCCTCCACGGTGGGGATGAGCCTCTGGGATATGATGGAGCGTATGTTGAGGGAAAGCTGCATGT